>JBBTBY010000094.1 GCA_038043445.1 Spirochaetota bacterium | reverse complement strand
AAGGTCCCGTCGCCGAGGTCCGCGGTGATATGAACTTCACCATGGACAGCAACTGTTACTATGATACGCGTGGTGAGGACGCCTTGCTTTTCCCTGACGGGATGACGCTCTCGCAGTGGCAGGAAAAGGGATTCGATCGGAATTCGGTCATCGCGAACCCCGGGTTCAGGGACATTGCGCACGGTGATCTCTCGTTCGACCAACGCGCTCCGCCACTTGCCGCGATCGGATTCATGCCGCTCGATATCCCTCTGCCGATAATCGGTGCTCCTCGTCCTGACCGTGCTGCCGATGAGCGCACTGCCGCACTGTTCGACCTTCCGAGACGCGGCGGCACTGCGGTGGTTTCACAGGTGCGATTCGCCGCCGACGGAAGCGCACTGCCTCCCGCGGACGGGGGGAATGCCAGCGAGCATCTTCTTGCGTGGTGGCAGTTCAATGGCACTGAGAAGGCATCGTCACCGATGAGCGGGGCATTATCCATTGGTGCGCGTATCGCCGACGGCATGATCGGTAATGCGCTCCTGCTTGACGGGGCCGGCGGGCGCATGGATGTGAAGGCACATAGATCGCTCGCACTCCTTGAGAGCATGACGGTGTGTGCATGGGTTCGTCCCCTTGCCGAGCAGCGGTATAAACGCGGTGCCGGTGTTGATGTGCATGCCGGGATAATCGAGAGTGCCGGTCAGTCATGGCGGCTTACGATCGTCGAGAACGCTGCGCCCTATTCGGTGAAATTCGGGGTTAATTTCAAGGGGCTCAAAGAGATCGCGTCACAGAGAACGATACCAGCGGACGCATGGACATTCGTTGCCGGGATCTACGATGCAGAGGCAGGTGAATTGCGCGTTGCCGTCAATGGAACAACGGCGGCACGGATACCGCTGCCCCCCGCTGCCAAAATCCGTACGGAGAACACGATCACCATCGGCGCCCGCGACCAGCGTTCTTATTTCGGTGGAGCGATCGACGAGCTGCGTATCTATGGGGCAGCACTTTCGGATGGCTCGCTCGCGGAACTTGCCGCCCGAAAGAAGTGACAGAACAGGATGTTCCTGTCCTGAATTTCGCGCGGCGCCTTGACACCTCACGGTCTTGGCCGTATAGTGCACTCCATGCACGAGAAGAAGAAAGCCATTGTCCGCTCCTCGGCGAAAATGTCCGTCATGACCATGATAAGCCGTATCTTCGGTCTCGTGCGCGATCAGCTGCAGGCGCATTTTCTCGGCACGACAATGCTCTCCGATTCGTTCTCCGTGGGGTTCCTCATCCCGAACCTCCTTCGCCGGCTGTTCGCGGAGGGTTCGATGACGGTAAGCTTTGTCCCGGTGTTCACCGATGTCGAGCATGCACGCTCGAAGGCAGAGACACAGCGTTTCCTCTCATCGTTCTTCACCTTGCTCGCGCTCATACTCGTTGTTGTGACCGTGCTCGGTTATTTCGCTGCACCGCTTATCGTAAAGCTCCTCTATGCATCACCGAACGTGCTGCCGGAGAAATACGATCTGACCGTTACGCTCACGCGCATCATGTTCCCGTATATCATGTTCATATCGCTCGCCGCGGTCGTACAGGGCGTGCTCAACGTGCACGGCAATTTCACCGTACCGGCATTCACTCCGGTGGTGCTCAATATCGCGATAATCGGAACGGTGCTCCTCGTTCATTTCTGCATGCCGGGTCTGTTCCCGAACCTCACCTATGCGTTCGCGTTCGGCACGATGGCAGGCGGCTTCTGTCAGCTTGCTTTTCAGCTGCCGTTCCTCTGGAGAACGGGATATTCATTGTATCCTTCATTCGCGTTCAATGACCCGAAGATCGTGCGTGTGGCAAAGCTGTTCGCGCCCGGCATCATCGGGGTCGGCATCTACCAGGTCAATGTGCTCGTTTCCTACGGATTTGCAAGTTCGCTCGGTGACGGCCGCATCTCTGCGCTCATGTTCTCGTCGCGGATCAACGAGCTCACCCTCGGCATATTCGCCGTTTCCGTCGCAACGGTCATGCTCCCCACACTGAGCAGGGAATTACTTGCGAAGAATATCGATGCGTTCGTGTCCTCCATGTCCTATTCCGTGCGCATCATAGCGCTCGTTACGATCCCTGCGACCATCGGTGTCTTCGTCCTCGCCGAGCCTATCGTGAGCCTCTTGTTCCGCTTCGGGAAATTCAACGCAGATTCGGTGCATCTCACCGCCGACGGGCTTGTGTTCATAAGCATAGCCCTTTTCTTCATCGCTGCGTATCGCATCATCGCACAGGCGTTCTATTCCCTGAAGGATACCCGCACACCGGTCGCCGTCTCTGCGCTTGTATTCGCCATGAACGCATTGCTGTGCTTTGTGTTTACGCGCATCGTTCCGATGGATATCCGCGGCATAGGCCTCGCCAATTCCCTTTCGAATATCGTCATGTTCGTTCTGCTCGTCGTTCTGCTCATGCGCAGGCTGAGAACGAACGTGCTTCGGGATGGGCTCGGTTCGTTCCTCACGACGATAGCCGCGGCCGTAGTCATGGGTGCCGCCGCTTTCGCGCTGAAATATTTCTTCCTGCCGCCGACCCTCGATAAGCTTTCGCTCGGCGCGCGGCTCTTCGGCATCATCGCGGTCTCTATCGCCGTCTATGTCACGTGTAATGTGATTTTTGGCAATAAGGATATGCGTGAATTCGCATCCGCGCTGGCGGGGAAATTGAAGCGAATGAGAAAAGGGTAGGGGGCGGGCAATGCAGTCGAAACGGTTCACGGTCGGTGTCGTCACCATGTGCGTATCGGTAGCGGTAGTGTTCATGGTATCATGGATGACAGCCCCCGATCTCAAGGAGTACGAAGCGCTCATCGAACCTCGCATCATCGAGCGTGCTGATGAACGTATGCTCACCGTGACCGCGAGCGGCGACATCGCCAGGATAGGGGGTTTTGCCAAAGAGGTCGCAGCGAAATATTATCGTGTGGTAGCACGTGATTTCCAAATGCCGGGATATAATCCCCTACGTGCACGCTTCGAACAGGGCAAGACGGACCGGGTATGCTATGGGCTGCCGGTATCACCGCTCATGCGGGAATTCTTCATAACGAATGAAGCGCCCTATTCCGTCGCGGTATCGACGTGGACGAACGGCATGACCGCTGAGATACTGCATAAAGGCCCCTATAAATCAATGGGCAAGACGATCGATCGACTGACCAATTTTATCCATACGGAAGGATATGCGCCGCTCTCCATTCGGGAAGAGGTGTATGTGAGCGCTCCCGCGGGGCTTTTACAGAGAACACCGACAACGCTCATTCGCATACCGGTAAAACGGAGGAATACGCAATGAAAGCGACGTTGCTATTACTTGCGGCCGTGCTCGTACTGCACGCGAAGGAATTCGCCACATACGGGACGAATAGATCCCCGGTCGTCGTGTTTTCCGTCCAAAACCGGTCCGCATACAAGAACATGGGAAGAACGGTGCAGGATGTCATGGTCGACAGGCTTGCACGCTCCGGCCGTTTCCTCACGGTGACGGGTGCAGCACGCCCTGTCGGCTCTCTGCAGAGCGGGAGCACCGCTACCAACGATGATGTGTTCTATCTCGTTCCGGAACTTGCGCAGGTGAATTATCGCGTTCTCGTTGAAGAGAAAAAAGAGGAGAAGGACGATATCGATACGAACGGCACGAAACGTGTCACTACATACCGCGAGACCGAGTATCGGGGCGAAGCGAGCATTCGGGTGTCGATATACGACAGCGCCCGAACGACCGTGTATTCAGATTTCATATCGAAGCGTGCGAGCTATTACCGCATCGATAATCAGCGAAGCTGGCTCTATGACAAGAACGGCATGCTTATCGGGGAAGAATCCCGCAGCATTGCGAACGAGATCGTTCAGATGCTTCTTGACGCCGCTCTTGATTCGGCAAAGATACTTATCGCCGGGACAGGGAAAGGGATCGATCCGGAAGAAGAGCTGCCGATGCGTGCCGTTACCGACGCCGCTACCGCGGCTGTCCATGCGATGCTTTCCAGTATGAAAATGAAAGGTTCCGTCATCGCAGTCGCCGGCGACCGTATTTCCATCGACCTGGGGCGATCGACCGGGCTGTCCTCGCGCGTGAACATCGCTGTGCGTTCAGGTAATAGCGAAACGGTGTATCAGGCGTTCACACCCGGGCCGATGACGACCGATGCTTCCTACGTGCGCGGGCCGACGAACGGCATACGCATAGGCGCGACATTGGAAGTGATAGAACCGGTGTTCCGGCCGGATGCCATGTTCGCATCCCTGTTCGTTCCCGGTTTAGGACATCTTGCCAACGGCTTTGTCAGCGAGGGGATTTTTTTCATGCTTGCAGAATCGGCGCTTATCGGCAGCGTTACTTATTGTGGAATATCGGTAAGCCAGAAGGTGAGGAGCGTTCCTGTTGCCACGCAGTACGATCTCTGGAAGGATGCCGCCGGAATAGCGCTTGTCGTTACCGGGGTAATGCTTATCGGTATCCATATCTACAGCGTGGTCGATGCAGCCGTGCTCGCGGACGCATATGAACCATTCTCCCTTCGTATCGATAAGAACGCACGGATCGGTTATGCCTTCTCCCCGGAACGGCATTCGATCGGATTTTCAGTACGTTTTTGACCGCCTATTTCGAGCGGATCGATCTCCTGTTCATATCCGCCTCGGTCTGATATTCACGTATTTCCTTTGCCGTTCGCAGAGCATTCCATCCGAGCAGTTTTGCCATTTCGGCCGCTATCGCGCGCGCTGTTCTCATGCCGCCGTCCGCCTCGGTGAGCGAGAGGCGTAAGCGCCTGTCCATGATATCATCCAGGCGCATCGCCTGTTCCTCTTCTACGAAATAGCGTATGAGCGCTCGCGGTATGCGTACATCCGTACCGACATGCTTCGCAAGGGCGCGGTCGCGAAGCGCGATATCGTTCACGCGAAGTGCGATATCCGTATAACCCATGTGACCGACGATGAACTCAGTAGCCGGCTTTGACAGCGCCATTGTACCGTGTATCTCTTCGCGGGTCACGAGCTTCTCTTTCCTGTCCCCCGGCATGAGGGCAGGGCAGGTGCCTCGCTTTTTCAGCACCGTGAGCGCGGCATCAAGCGCCTGTTTCGCCATGACGCGGTATGTCGTGAGCTTGCCCCCGCCGATGGATACAAGATTGAAGGGATCATGCACTATGATACGGTGCTCACGCGAGGTCGTGCGCTCATCCTTGCCCTCGGAAAAAATGAGCGGACGCAGGCCTGCGTTCGTTGAGAGTATCTCGCTGCGATCGATCGAGCCGGGAAAATAGTGTTCGTAATTATCGAGAACATAGTCGACATCGGAGCTGTCGGCGTATACGGCATTGTAATCGCCTTTGTAATCGGTATCCGTCGTGCCGAGAAGGTTCACTCCCGGCTTCCACGGGACATAGAACAGTATCCGCTTCGATCTCGAATCCGATATTACAACGGCATCCTTCGAGTCCCCGGGTTTGGCGGCGACGAAAAGGTGAACGCCCTTGGACGCCCGTATCACCCGCGGATGGGCCTTGTCGAAAGAGTGAATGACTTCCTCAAGCCACGGCCCCGCGGCGTTGATGATGACGCGTCCGTGCGCCTCATACTCCTTGCCGGTAAGGGTGTCCTTTATCTCGACTACGCGTATCTCGTCGCCCGTTTTCCCGAAGCCGCTTACCTTTGCATAGTTGAGCGCATGCGCCCCGCGATTGCGCGCGGCACGGAGCGTCTCCAGCACGAGGCGGCTGTCGTCGGTTCGTCCGTCGAAGTACTCCGACGACGACACGAGTTCGTTCGGATTGAGGCGCGGCGCTATCCCGAGCGTCCCCTTCTTCCAGCGGAACCGGTGGAGCTTCGGTGCGCGGAACAAAGCGAGCGCATCGTACAGGAACATCCCCATTTCGAGGAACCAGAACGGTACGCGGTCCTTCTTATAGGTCGGGAAGAGAAAGGGGAGCGGATCGACCGGGGCGATATCGAAGAGCGTCGTCCGCTCATGGAGCGCTTCGAACACAAGATGGAAATACATCTGCTCGAGATAACGCAGCCCGCCGTGCACAAGCTTCGAGGAACGCGATGATGTGCCCCAGGAAAAATCCTTTTTTTCAAGGAGAAGCACGGACAGCCCTTGCAGCGCTGCTTCATGGGCAATGCCGGCGCCGGTAATACCGCCCCCGATAACGATGACGTCATAGGTGGTCGTTTTCAGGCCGGTAAGGATTTCGCTGCGTTCCTGAGGCATGGATAACTCCTTCGTGTTCAATGATTTTCGTAAAGATGGTTATTGTCGGTAATGATGCTTTCGACAAGGGGCCACGCGCTGCTTTCCGCAAGGTTACGTACATCGGCGGCACCGTTCACCGTCCAGATATTCAGCGGCTTGTTCTGGTCCGCAAGCTCTTTGCCGTGCGATGTCAGTATATTGAAATGAGGATGCAGATAATCCATCGATGCGATGACGTCAGATGGCGCGTGCTGTAGTTCTGCGATAGCGCCGAAAAGGAAACCAAAGCGTATGCCGAGCTCGCTCATCGCAGCACGGGTGCGGCGCAGCATGTCCGGCGAAAATGAATGCAGTATTATATCGCGGCGCGGTGCATACGACGTAAGAAGCTTTCTCAGTGCTTCAATGAGCGTGTCATAAGCGTAGGGATAAGCCTTTATCTCGATATAGAGCGCCGTTTTGTGATCGGTCGCTGCAAGTACATCCTCAAGGAGCGCCATTGGTTCGCCTGCGAAATGGGGGTGCGCTCTCGTTATCTGTGCGATAGCAGCATATGCTGTGTTACGTATGACGATATCCTGCCCGACGATCTGCTTCAGATCGGCATCATGCCACATGACGATGCGGCCGTCGCCGGTCAGCTGTATATCGATCTCAATACCCGCCATCTCGGGCGAACCAAGTCCGAGGGCGCCGCGTATCGCAGTGAGGGTGTTCTCCGGCCAGGACATAGCAAAACCCTTATGGGCGATGATGCCTGGTCTCTGGTGAGGCGACATTGTTTACCACCGAGTTAACTAATGGTATATATAATACTAACATCGCCGGATTTGTCAAGACAGCATGGCGCATCCGATTGACAAGCGTGTACACACGACGTATACTCCGGGTAAACATGCTGGTAAATGGCGGTACACAATGGACTTGGTGCACATCGCGCGTACGGTGAAAGAGAACAGGCAGCGGCAGCAGCTCACCATCGATGCAGTGGCGAAAAAGACCGGTGTCAGCAAGGGGTTCATATCGCGCCTGGAGAATTTCCGGGTCACTCCGTCGCTCAAAACGCTTTCGGCCATAGCCGCTGCGCTCGGCATAACCATGTCGCATTTCTTCGAGACTGATAAAACAGCCCCGCCGTACGTATTCAGCTCGATAGCCGACGGCGAACGCATCGATCGTGACGATGCGTAGGCATACGGCATGTGTTATTTCGCTCTTGCGTATCAGAAGCCTGATCGCGCCATGCGCCCCTTTCTTGTGTCCTATGCACCATCAAAGAAGCAGCGTAAATTCCTCATGCATGATGCCGAGGAATTGTTCATCGTGATCGAAGGCTCGCTCGATTTTTATCTCTACGATGAGACGAAGTGCCGCAGGATGAAGAAAGGGGAGCTCGCCTATCTTGCCAAGAACATCCCGCATACGGTGCGTCTCCCGAACGGCGTGAAAACCGCGAAGGCGCTGATAATCTATCAGTGAGCGCTTTGATACATCGGCGTTGAAATGGCACCGGTATGTTCATCGGGGCACACCCCGGCATGAGACGTGCGCGTTCGAATGTCCATGTACACTTCGGGCGTCTTATAACTTCCACTTTTTAATCGATTCGCGGGTGTTCCTGTCAACCGGTACGGACATCGTCCAGGGCGTGCCGCAGCTGATGCGTATCGTGACAATTTGATCCACTGCATCCGAGTACGATGCAAGAGCCTTCGCCGCAAATGCAATCGTATCGTCATTCACCGCATCGGATACAAGTGCTGACGGCCCGGGAATATCCACCGATTCAAGGTACACTTCATTCTTCTTTTTGATCGAAGCCAAGTGCTCATTCTGTGATCTGTTGCGCCCCACGATCACTTTCGCCGCATGATACCTGAAGTGACGACCCACTTTGAGCAGGTTCAGTTCGCGCATCGATACGTCATTTTGATTGTCCAGAAGGTCCTTGAGACGGCGGGCAAAAGCCGGATCGGTGAGCAGACATCCGCCCGCAGCGCATGGGTACTCGGCAATCGAATATTCTTCGGCGCGTTTCATCTGTTCTTCGCGGCTGCGTCCCTGGATAGCGCCGAGTTTCTCCCGGTCAATGATGCCGTCGCGCTCCGCATCCGTCGGAGGCAGGAGTTTTGCCGATAACGGGCGCAGCAATTTTCCCGTAAGCCCCGACTCCTCTTCGATGATATCAAGCGCTCGGCGATGCTGGCTCATCGGCCGTTGGCCGAGCACTTCACCGGTGAACAGGAACGCAGCACCGATGGATTCTGCATATTCCTTTGCTTTCCGAAGGATGAATATCCTGCAGTCGATACAGGGATTCATCGCACGCCCGTAGCCGTGTTTCGGTGAGCGTATAACATCGAGATACGCAAGCCCTTTTGGTATCGTTACCAAAGGTATGCCGAACGCCTTCGCAGCAACCGCACTGTGGCAGACGCCCGCGGAATCACAGGTGCAGAACGGCGATGTGAATTTCAGCGCCGTCACGGCCACCCCCTGGTCGAGGATCATTTTTACCGCGACCTGCGAATCAAGCCCGCCGGACAGGAGCGCAACCGCACGAATGTTCGAGTCATTATCCATGATCGCAGCCTTTCTCAGATGCCTGCGCCGTCTTCAACGATATCGGCGACCGCTTTGAACGCCTTCTGCTCCGCATCCGCGTTCTTCCCGCTGACGATGACCTCGAGTTCGCTTCCATGCGTTGCGCCGAGAAGCAGCATCTCCATCATGGAACAGGCGTTCGCGCGGTCGCACCCCCTGCAGAGGAAGACATGCGCATCGTGCTGCGCGCATGCCTTGACTATTTTCGATGCGACGCGCATGTGCAATCCGTATCTGTTCTTCAGGCGTATAGTCTTCTTTACCATGGGTTTTCCTGCTTAAAAGAACACCGGACGCATGTTTTTTGCACACGTCCGGTGTGATCGATCATCCTCAGGCGTGAGCGGCGCTACTTCTGAGATATCGCGAGCCCGTCTTCGAGCGATGCGAGTATATCGTCGATATGCTCAAGACCGATCGAGAGGCGTATCAGGTCGGGTGTCAGTCCGCTCGCCTTCTGCTGCTCTTCGGTAAGCTGTGAATGCGATGTGCTTGCCGGGTGCAGCGCGAGCGATTTCGCATCGCCGACATTCGCCAGGTGGGAGAAAAGCCCGGGATTATTGATGAATTTCTCGCCCGCC
>JBBTBY010000093.1 GCA_038043445.1 Spirochaetota bacterium | reverse complement strand
CTCGGGCTCCACCAGTCGGCAACATCCCTGCCGGAAAGCACATCACGCGAGATTGTCTTCCCATCGGCAAGCGTAATGGTTATCGTACCGATGAGCGATCCTTTTTTTTCATTGTTATACGTCGTCGTATGCAGCAGATACAAGAACCGTGCCGGCTTGGATGGAATATCGATGTGAGGCGCTTTCGTCCCCTTGAAAAGCGTAATGACCGCCCTGCCATCATTGCGGTTTGGGTCCGGGATGCGGAACTCCATGCCGCCGAAATTCGTCTGCCGTACATCGAAGGTACGGAAATCATTATCCGGTCCCTGGTCGGACCATCCGCCGATGCCGTCACCGGCTTTTTCATCAGCGAACCCCATGTTGGCAACGGGGGCAAGGTCGATGAAATGATCGGGGATGCTCTTGTATTTATTGTCGCTTTCTTTCGCGTCTGGCGCCTTGCTCATTGCCATGGCGATATCCTCCGCGCTGGCCATTTTTGTCATCGCGGTTATCGTCACCGGCACCCCCTGCTTTACACGGATTGACTGGAATGCCATGCCGCGGGACCATACCATGATGGTCGCTGTCCCCTCGAAGCCTCGCTTTTTGTCGCGGGGAATATATCTCGGCAGATCACCATCGGGGGTCTGTCCGAGCTGCCATGATTTCGGGGCGTTACCGGATGCCTGTGCAGCCTCAAGATCACCGTTCTGGATCGTACTTCCCTCAACGATGATATTATCGAAAAGGACATCTATCCGCTTCGGCTTACCGTTCTCGAGAACATAGTGTCCGAGAAGCGTTACGGTCACCTGCCCGTCCTTGTCCGGCGTGAACCGGAGGAATGAACTTTTCCATTGTGCGGCAGATGACGGAAGAATGAATGACATCATCATCTTGCGCGTCTCTTGCGGTCCGTATGATTTTGCTTCGAGCCTCCCGCCGTCAGCGATGGCTGGCTCGGTTACAGTAATGCCGGCTTCCGTGCCGTCAATATCTATGCGCGCAAATTCCACAGGCTTTTGTGTAAAAAGGAACGATACGCATATGAGCGTGACCGCGATACACAGTCGGATCATTGTCATGATACAGCCTCTTTTACGGTGTCATTTCTATTTGCATCAGTGTACTTGCAAACACAGGCAAATGGAATGCATAGAACGGAGATTGGACTGTACAAAACGGTTTTCGCATTTCTTTGAAAGTGCAGCCAGACAGCATGCAGGGATTTGGCCGGGCAATAGTTATATATGGGTAAGAAATACTTGTATCCCCTGCTGTCTGACCCGTCTTCGGTCAAGAGCAACTTTCCTATCCTTCCGCCGTCAGCGAACAGACAGCTGCGATCACCACCGGTCGGTACGGAACGGCGATGCCGGCAGGCCGTCTGCGTTATAGAGATTGCATCCCTCCGGATTATCCGCCCAGGCATATCGTACCGCCACCGGCGCGACAACGGCTGCGCTCTTTACGATGATGGTGCTTCCATCGATAGCGGTGTCTGCAGGACGGAAAACCCTGTCCGCACCGGCGATGTAAAAAGTCTTCAGCACCCCGCCCTTCGCGGAAAGGCCCTTGCCGATATTACTGAATGATAATCGTATCGATGCACCTTCGATGGTCATGCCGGCATAGAGCGGTCCTGACGGCACAATGTCCATCCCATACGTCCGTGCGAGCGCCCACTGTGCAAGACGCGAGCCGACATCGCCTTTGTTCTTCGGGTGAATATCGTTCGCCTCTCCGATGTCGATGGCGACCGCTATGCCGGTATTCACTTCAGCAAGCGCATCGTTCTGCGCCTCGCGAAGACGAGCCCAAGTGCTCCCTTCCTGGTACGGCGACGCGCTCATGTAATTGGCAAGCTCTACGATGAGGAACGACAGATCGTATCCCCATTCATACCGCCAGCATCGTATCATATCCCTCATGAGCCGTGCATATTCGGACGCGCGCGATGCATTCGATTCACCCTGATACCATATCGCGCCGCGGAGCGCATACGGCACGATCGGTGCTATCATACTGTCAAAAAGGATATACGGCGAATTCGGATTGCCCGGCCCCTGCTTGAGTAGCGGCGGCGACACCAGCCCGAGATCATGCTCGATCTCAAAACGCCAGGTACCCGCGAGCGGTATATCCTTCGCACCTTTGACACGAATGCGCATCCAGTCCGACGGCCCTATCATGCCGCCGTGATAGATGAACGAATACGCGCGCACGGCGATGACGTTCTTCCCCGCTTTCACAAGACGCCCCGGAACGCGGTACTCGCGCGGAAGATTCCAGTGCTGCTGCTCGAATCCCGCCCCCGTCGCGCCGACGCGCTCGCCATTGAAATACGCTGTATCCATTTTATCGACAGCGCCGATGCAGAGCACTATATCCTTCCCGGCAAGCGATGCGGGAATATCAACTGCCTTTCTGAACCAGAACACGCCGCTGTGATTGAAACCGGCCGATTGCCACGGCATGGGGAGTTCCATCGTGCGCCATGCACTATCACTGAATTCTGCTTTTGCCCATCCCTTCGCTTCGCCCGTGTTGCCCGGATCGGCAGGGAACGGGTCTTTATTCTCATTACCCGCAGCCCAGAATGCGGGGGAATTCACGTTCGCTTCATACCGGTGAACGAGCGCGGACATATCGGGGTTTCTCACGAGCGTCTCGCGACTCGTCCATGCCTCGATGTACGTTCCGCCCCAGGATGAGTTGATGATGCCCACGGCGCAGTCAAGCGTATCCATAAGCCGCTTGGCGAAATAATATCCCACCGCGGAGAAGGCGAGTACCGACGACGGCGTGCACACGTCCCACGACGCCTCGATATCGGTTTGACGGGAAAGATGCGTCACTTTAGGGAAATTGATCATGCGCAGTCTCGGATGGTTCGCACCTCGCGCTTCATCCTCGCCCGCTTTGCCGCAGCCTGCAAGCTTCCATTCCATGTTCGATTGCCCGGACGCAAGCCACACTTCTCCGATGAGAACGTCCTTTACCGTCACAGCTCCCTCATCCGACGATGCCGTGAGCGTATACGGTCCGCCGGCCGGCATGGGCGGGAATCGAAGAACGAATTTTCCGTCGGCACCGGAGAGCGTCTGCGCTTCGTATGCCCCCATCTTCGCGCGCACGGCAGCAAGGGGTTTTGTCCACCCCCATACAGGCACGGGGCTATTCCTCTGAAGAACGGCGTGGTCGGTGAACATGCATGAAAGTTTCATCGGTATCCTCGATTACTGAAAGTCCGAGGATGATATCATTTTTCCCGCGAAAGGGAAGATACGCACACAGGCTGTCGCGAAATTGCAGATCACCTGCCACGATGTATCGTGCCTATTATAACAGCATCAATATCGCTGAGAACAAGGGGTCGCGACCCCTTGTTCTATCTTTTCGCGACGGTCTCGTACGAGTCGGGCGGATCCGTTACATCCGAGCAGCCGCTTTCACGTCCTCAGGGAAATCATCCAGGCGATGCGGCGATCACCGATAGAGCGCTAATTCCATCCCAATGATATCGATATGCCACTTACTCCACTCGCGCGGGGCACGGCTCTCAAGCGAGAACTCATTCATCCCCTGCGTCAGCACCGAAAGCGGCACATCGTAAAAAAGGAGATTCTCATAGCGCGGCAGCGCGTTCGCCGACTGCGGCGGGAACAATTCTCCGGGACCGAACGTCGGCGCGCATTTCTTTCCGGCGATAACAACTTCGAGATCATGTCCGACGATGTCAGAATCGGATTCGAGACGAAGCATTGCACGGATGAACGAATGGCCGGCGTTCATGTCATCGGCAATGTGCAGTCGTACCGGTACGGGTACGCCGGGGGAAAGCCTCGCCGGTATTCCCGACGTATTCTCGCCGCAATTTGCAGGCCATGGGGCACGGGGAAGCATGTAGTGTTTCGGCCGATCGGCAAGATACTCACAATCGGTTATATGCGATAATATGTCGAACGGCGGCTCGGTACCGGGGTAACGCTTGAGCCGCGGATCGGAGAACGAATGGTCGCGCGTGTAGCAGAAATTGAAGAAGCTCACACCGTCAGCGCCGCGTTTCAGGAAGTCATACGCTGCGGTTTCATACATCGCCTTCGTCGTGTGTCGGAACACTGTTTGTCTGAAATGCCAGGGTGTCTCGCCGAGGAACGTATTGAACTGCATTTCACCGTATACCGGCACCTTCCCGGCGTGCCGTTTATACTCTTCAATGCCGATGTCGGCGGTGAAAAAAGCGAACGGCGATACATTCAGCATATCGACTACACCGGCACGGCACCAACTCGCCACGTCAAGACCGATACCGCGCGCGGCGTCAATGGAACGGGGAACGCGGACACACAGCGCGAGTTCCCTCCCACGCGCACGAGCCGTATCATCGAGTTTTTTCCGGATGCCGCGGACAAGATCGGTCATGAGCGGCATATGCTCGATCGCCTTGGATTCGGGGAAAAAACTAGGGAAGCGGCAGAAATCGAGCTCGATGCCGCCGACATCGTACTTGTCGATCAATTCAAAAAGTATCCGCGTATACCAGTCGCGGACCTCGGGATGAGAGTAATCAAGCCCGCCGTTCGGAAGGCCTTTCGTGCGATAATTGCTTCGCCAGAAATCGCTGTGTGTCGGATAATCAGGTTTTTCGTTGTAATGCATTTCATTCATCCGGTACGATATGAACGGCGTAATGCCGCATTCATTCGCCGTTCGCACGGATAGCTCCACCGGGTCGGCACCCGTTGCCATGTACCTCCGTACACGCCAGTAGACCTTGTCGCCGTATCTCCAATCGCTTTCCGGAAGCGGCTCGGCTGCGGGCTTGAGCTCTTTCCATCGCGGGTCGACATCCGATACGTAGAGCGGCATTTTCCATGCCGTCGGGCATATCATGAGCGCATCGACGGCGGTGCCTTTCAATTCCCGCACATATCCCGTGGCCTGCTCGGGCTTCACATTCTCGCGATAGGTCTGATAGGGGGATCGTGTGGTGAACAGGATGAGAAGTTCATGGTTATACAGACATCGGTATGGTACAGGCATGATATATCCTTTTCTACTGCTTCGCTGAAAAAACGAATTCTTTATAGCTTCCCGGCGTCTTCGCCTCGCCTATGCCCGGGGTAAGCCCCATCCAATGCGCGCGCCCCTGCCCGTCGTTCTCATTGACGATGAAGTTAAGCGACATCACCTTCCCCGGCGCGGGTGCGTCATAGCCGAGGTCCTTCCAGCGTATGAACGCCTCGTAGATCGTTCTTTTTCCGTCACGTTTTGCCGCGAATGAATCTGCAAGCGGCACGATGGAGATCTTCGGTTTCGCCCGGTACACGTACGCCTTGGAGCCGCTCTCCCCGAGCACGAACCCGATCTCCCTGTCATTCTCATCATAGCCGATGGTGGAATCGCCCTCGTAGTCGATGGCAAGCTGCACACTGTCCGAGCGCCAGAAATTCCCGGCGGCATCATCCTTTGCGAAATGCACGCTGTCATCGACCTCGGCGGCAAAATACAGCCCATCGCTATTTTGCGCGAAGTATGCCCTTACCGAGAGATCGTCCGGTCCATTCCATGGCGCATCACCCGGTGTAATGAACGCACGGCTGTTGAGCACCATGGGTGTAAGCGTCTTTATCTCCGTGAGAACGCCGTCAAGCACCGGCCTCGATATGGATGCGACGGATATGAGATCGAGCGATACGGTCCTCGTCTGCCGAACGCCGTCCGCGATGACGTCGATATCGAACGATGCTGCCGATGCATCCACGGCGAATGAAAGCGATTCGCTCTTCCCCCCGGCTATCGGCACGCTCTTCGTTCTGCCGCCGGCTATCACTTCCGCCGTAATGGGGCTATCCACCGGGTTCTCGAGCGTCACTTTGACCTCGGTACGCGAGGAGGGGTATGCGCGCGCGATGTGTACCGGTATCGCCGCTTTTATCCTGCCCTGAGAGAGAGATCGCTCTAACGCGTCCGCATCTTTTTTCTTCGCGGCTATATAGATCGGCGTGCGGTTGAACGGTATCGCCGCAATATCCTCAATGTTCCTGCCGTATCCATTGACCGCTGTCGTACCGGAAGGCAGCGCGGCTGTGTAGATATATTCCCCGTCGCGTTTCGACCAGAGGGCGAGGACGGTCATGTCTTCGTCAAGGCTATCAAAACGATAAGCGGTCAGCATCGGATCGAGCGAGATGTCTTTCACCGGTTTTGTGCGGTGCAGCATATACGCGGCCGCCGCATAGGTCGCCGCGGCCGGCGTGGGGTAATACACACCGCTTGCCGCTTTGTTGAAGAGATTCATTTTGCCGATGCCTTCCGGCGGAGAATCCCAGCTGAAGATGAACCAGAAGAGCTTATCGACACCCGGCACCGATTTCGCGATGAGGTGCGCCTGCGCGGGTATCGTCGCGTACAGTCCGTACTGCGTATCGGCCACATCGTCCACTTTCACCTGCCAGCCGAGCTCGGTGGACCAGAACCGCCGCGGACGGCCGTAGGAAGCCATGAAGTCGAGCGTTTTCTGGAATATCCCCTTAAGCGGCATATCATCGGGCATTTGCGGTATTGCGCTCTTCCCGATGACCGCATTCAATGCATAGGGATGCGATGATATCATATCAAAGTGAGTTCCAACCTTGTCGAACACCGCTTTCGTGAAAAGAAAATTTCCCGGTTGATCCGACTTCTCATGCCCCTCGGGAATGCTGAAATCCCTGCCGGCAGTATTCATGGAAATGAACATGTTCGGTGCAATGGAGCGAATTATCGGCGCCGCTTCACGCACGAGCACGGCGTAATACTCGGCGGCCTCCGCGAGCGTATAGCGGTTGAAATGCCACATTTGAATATCGTTCTCATTGCCTATCTCGACGGCGGCAGCCTTATCTTTATATCTCGTAACGGCAAGCCGGACGAAATCGCGCCAATCCGCGATGTTCTCCGGCGAGGCCAATTCCTTCGGTGTTCTCCATTTATATTCGGGCAGCGGCGGTGAATGGAGTCCCGGTGTGACATGGGGTTCAAGACAGATGACGACCTGCATATGCCGCTTAAACGCACTGTCGATGCGCTCGTCGAATACCCGCCAATGCACATCCTCGGGCTTCTTCGGCATGGTCCCGAGCCTGACGAACTCACGCATGTTCTTCACACCGATGCGCTCGTTCGCTTCGGGGTCCATCCACACATGCATGGTCCCGAAAAAACTCGACGGGTCCGGCTTCCCGTAATTAGGAACCTTGTTGACCGCAGCGATGCCGCTGTATTCCGTCCGTAGGAGTCTCCCGCCCTCGCGTGCCTCGAGGCGAATGGCGGTATATCCCGGCACGCCCATCGTTCGCGCGAACACACGCTCCGCCTTCCCGAAGGGCGCAAGCGATGCGTCCCATACCGTGGCATTCGTCCGCCCGTCATCGGTTCGGGTGTACAGGGAACAGGTGATATCCCGTTTCGAGTCAAGCGCGTTCGCCGCTATGATTCGGTACGTCGCCTTCTCGCCGATGAAGGCTACACCGCTCGGGAGATCGTTCTCTATGTTGAGGAAAATCGATGTCTCGTCCGTGACTGCCGCCCCCATAAGCGCGATGTTCTTGAGCAGGTAATGGCCATCCACCCCATCAGCAAGCGAACCCTTGTACATATCGATGCGGAAACTTTTCAGCGGGAAATGGAATTTCCCGTCATTGGCGCCGTGATAATGCGCGCGGAACATCTCCGTTGTGAACGGAAAGAACACTGTCTGCCAGGTGTTCGGCGTCTTCACCGATACGACGGCCTGATGGAGCTGCCCGCTCGCATCCTCGATGTGAAGCTTTATGTCGCCGCCGGTATGCGACACGTTCATATCGAACGATACCCCGGATATCGCCGCGGGTGTGAATTTCCTCGCCAGATTGACGGCGGGGTTTTCTTTACACTCGGCAAAGCGATAATCCATGCGAAGGCATTTCTCCGCCCCGTCGGCGGCAAGACTGATACGTGCACTCCCGTTCATGCGCGTGATCCCGCTCCGCCATGCCCCGCGGACGCTCGCTTCGGAAAGCAGATCAAAGTTCTCGAACAAAATGCGCGATGCCGTTCTCTGCGCCGAAGACGCTTTCTTTTCCTTTTCATATACCGCCGCTAGTTCGGCCTCTCCCGCGGCGATCGGCCATACGCGAACGCTGTCGATAGTCCCGTTCCAAGGTCTCGACTTATTGAGATTTCCTATCTCGATAATCCCATCACGGAGCGATACCCCCTCGGGGATATTATCCTCGTGTGTCTTCACAAGCCCGCCCGTCCCCTTGTATACGAAGACCTTTCCCTGAGCCGCATCAATGACGACGGCAAAGAATACGCGCTCGCCTCTGGCCGCAGCTATCTTCGTTGATAACCATTTCGTATCTTTGCTTCCGGTAACGGCTGCAACGACAGCGCCCCCCTGCGCATAGACATCGATGAACGGTTTGAGCGACACGATGCGCCGCGGGAGATCGTCGACGATGGATGCACGGAATACGCCGCTTATCGTTATCCCGCTCGCCCCGAGAAACCCCGTCACCGGCATCTGTACACTGCCGCCATGCGCTTCATCTTTTTCGGCGAAACTTCCTTTTGTCGCCGTCAGATCAAGCACGCCGTTCACCACGGCGGCTTCCTCACCGCTTACCGGATTAACGAACACCGCCTCCCCGCTGAGAGCGCCGGTATTTTTGAGCGAGCCGTCGAAAAGAAGCTCTACCGCCGGTGTGGGCCACAGCATCGCTGTGCATATGCATGCGATGATACACTGTCTCATTGCTTCCCCCCGAACGTACATCATATCCGGTACCGGAGCGGCACATGCTCGTGTCCGCTGCCGTACACCATATCTATATCCCCGCGTATGGCATACAGCTCCGCGCTCATGAGTTCCACCGCGATGTGATATCGTCTGCCGGAAACAAGTGCCGCCGTCGTTTTGGAACGCCATTTCACCTGCCAGAAAAGCTCGTCGCCGGTGAAGGGAATACATTCATCGAACGTGTACCCGGACACCGGTGTGCCGTCGTTCTCGCATATCTCCACACGCACACGGCCGTGCGGGGCGCGCACATTGAGCATGAGCCGCTCACCGGTAAAGACCACTGAACGCGTCATTATCTTCGCCTTTGTCACATAGCTCTCGAGCCGGAAAAAACCGTCCAAGCGCATCGTGTGGAGCATGAGCGCGGCATCGGAAAGCGTCTGGTCCTGAAAATGCTCCGCCTTCGAACCGCCGGAATAGAACCGTATGATATTATCCTCGCCGACCGTCATCGCCCCCGTGTATATGCAGCCGCCGCCGTGCTCGCCGCGTTCGTTCACCGGTATGAGCGGCGCATGCGTTGCGCGAAAAAAATGCCAGCCGTCGAAACTATACGCCAACGCACAGTCGAGCGGTCCGCCGACATTGCCTTTGTGCACGAGCTCCTCGGTCGGGTGACAATGGAGCCGCCACAATAGTCCCAGGTACATGTTCTCATAGCGGTACACCGGCATGCCGTAGAACTGCATAAGCGGCGGGTCTTCCGCGTCGGGGTGCATCACTATCTCCGGCATGGAGAAATTCTTCCAGTCCTTTGTTTCGAACAGCGCCACGCGCCTGTCGCCGCAATGGAGCCGCCGCGAGATGCAGTACGAATCCCGCACATGATTATAATATCCGGTGATAGGCGAATCGAGCGTGTAGTCGCCCATCGTCACCGACGTATCGATCGTCCAGAAAATGCCGTCCGGGCTCGTCGCCAGCCCCTGCACTTTCTTCCCGTGCGCGCAGAACAAGTACTTGAAGCGCCGCTTCGGATCGGGGTCGTGCTCATCGAGAAATACCGGTGCTCCGTCGATATGGTCAGGCGTGCCGAACACCTGATTGGGCGCGACATAGACACCGGAGGGATCGCGACGCGATGATACGTCGGGCCTTTGCCATGCGATGCCGTCATTGCTTTCTGCGTACATGAGGCCCTGCTTACGCGGGAACCAGCCCTCGGGACGACGTTCGCCGTCGGGAACGGCAGCGCAGTATATCGCTTTCCAGAGACGGTCTTTTTTATCGAACCATACGAACGGAAAATTCCACGTCCCCTCGGTAAGCACGTCTTCCAGCGTCGCCTCAGGGACCCATTTCGGTTTTCCCATCACGCGGCGAACGTTCTCGGCGTAGCAGAGCGGCCAGTCGTCGAAGAACAGTATCACGCCCACAGGGAACTCCTTTTGTGCTTATACGGTGAGCGACGAACGCTTGAGCGCGCGCTCATGGTCCTTGTCGAGAGGGAAAAGCTCTATCCCGACAGCGCCGGCATATCCCGACGCCTTTATCGCAGCAAGGACGTTCTGATAATTGATCTCACCGGTGCCTATCTCATGGCGCCCCGGATGGTCGGCGATGTGAAAATGGCCGATGAGGGGCAGATGCTTCTTTATGTTGTTGATAAGGTCGCCCTCATTTATCTGCTGATGATAGATATCGAAAAGCATCTTTACCCTCTGCGATCCCGCGGCACTTATGATCTCGGCGGCTTCCTGCGAGTACGCAAGGAAATAACCCTTGTGGTCATACTGCGTATTGAGCGGTTCGACGAGGAGCGTTATCCCTGCGCGCTCAAGGAGCGGTACTGCTGCTTTCAATCCGTCGATAAGCGAACGCTTCTGTTCGTCGCGTGAGACCCCGGAGAGCTCATTGCCCACCTGTGTAATAAGGAACGGCGCACCGATCTTTTTCGCCACGGCAATGCTCTCCTCAAGCCCGGCGATATACTCCGCGCGTTTGGAGGCATCCACCATGGATACGAATTTCGTACAGGTGCATACGGCCTGCATATCACTTTCCTTCATCGCCTTCTCGATGGCATTGAGGTCTTTGTCCCACCATGTCCAGAATTCGAAAAACTCGTATCCCATCGATGCGACCTTCTTTATCCGCTCCGGGAACGGAAGATCCTTGAAGAAAATATCGAGGCAGGGTGAGTAGTGAAACATGGCGTGCTCCTTATATTATTATGAAATCAATTCCTCGAACAATGTCTGCGATTCTTTTTCGGTCGTCCCGCCGATGGAAAAAATGAAGCCTTTGCCGCCGAGCTCACGCTTGACGCGCCGCGCGCCCTCGGGATGGGTATATATCTGACAGAACTTTCCTGCTTTGCGTATCTTCGCAAGCACATCGAGCCAAACGCTTGCGTCCGGCTGCCCCGCACCGGGGATCCACTGTACGCCCTTAAGCGACGGAATGGAAAGCACGGCATCCAGATGCGGCAATTGGCCTTTGCCGTCGAGATGATAGAACGGATCGGTGAGATGCGGGCAGAGCGCATGCAGTTCCGGCAGGACGAATTCCTCGAACATGGCGGGCGAGATCATGTATGAGAAATCGCATTGGAGCATATACGTCGTGCCTTTCGAGAACATCGACGCCCAGTTCGCCGTCCCGCGGCAATACGAACGTATCTTTTTCGCCTCGTCGTCGTAATTTTTCATCCATGCCGCGGTTATTCCCGCTGCGATCTCCTTCACGCGCACAGGGTCGTCATAGAAATCCATGAGCAGGTTTTCATTGCCGCGTATCGCCGAAAAGATATCGAGGCCGCCGCCGACATCGGAATGGACTATCTGCACCCTGCCGCCCCAGGCATTGAGCGCGGCGTCGAGTATCGCATGGATGCGCCGGTACCAGGTGCTCGAAGTATCGATGTGCGTCGTGATCTCGGCAAGCGACTTCGCCGTCGGCTCGAACCATACGGTATCTTCGCTCACGTTAAGCGCCGCGCCCATATACGCGGAAAGGCTCCCCGGGCCGAACTCCATCATGCGATAGGGGAAGGCATCGCCCACCCACCGGTAGCGGCTGAAGTTCGCGCTTTCTATCGCGATGACCTCCTCAGCGCTCATCGATAATGGATATTGCGGGAAGAAGCGATGATGCCCGGCGACCGCAGGCGTCCGCGTGTCGATAAGCTGGGTGATGACCATGGGACGCTTCTGCTCGCCGTTCCAGAAGCGTGTCCACTCCCGTTCGGTGTGTTCCCATCGCTCGGCGGAGAACGCGATATCCAGTCCTGCTTCAGGTGCCTTCGACGATGTCATAGTATCGCTCCATTCTCCGTATGTCCGCGGTTGCCGGAAGCATATCGCCGATGCCGAGTATTATCTTCCCGTCATTCTTATAATACGCCGCGACACGCGCGATGTACTCATCGAACGCCTTGTCCGAATACGCGTCGGTGAATATCGTCTGCGGTATGATGTCGGCTATTATCATATCAGGTCCCGCCATTTCGCGCAAAAGCTCGGGCTCAACATCGCCGGAGGGCGCTGCGGTAACACCGTTGACATAAGCGATGTCCGCTTCCCTGAGGCGTGCGAACAGCGGTTTTATCCGCCCGTCATGGTGAATGCCGTACTTCCCCCCGTGAGAAGCGCATATGCGGGCGCGATCCTTCAACTGCGGTCCGAGATAATCGTCCCAATAGGGGGCGCTCACGTCGGAAGCGAGGTTCTCACATGAGAACACCATTTTCCGTTTCGATGCGAGAAGCTCGAAGAGCGGCCTCTCTATCTCCGTAAGGAAGCTCATGAACGATTCGACCTCATCCTTATTGTCAAGGAGCATGAGCACGCCCGGCTCGACACCGGCGAGATGAATGAGGAAATTCTGTATCGGTGTGAGCGGGCCCATGAGCCGCGCGGGGTCCACATCGGTCCTCGCATGCTTCGCCCGAAGCTCGTAGATATGACGCACGATGCGAAGATCGTCGATCGTCTTCACCGGATGCTCGATGATGCCGTAGCTCCGCGATGCGTACGCCTCCACCGCGCGCACGCTCCCCGCTTTCGTCTCAACGATGATGGCGTGTTCGGTGCCGGGGAACCCCCCGTTGACGTACACTATCGGCTCACCCGACCACTCCTCGCGGACGCTGATGCCCGGTATCGGATCGCTTTCCTTCGACGGCTGGAAGTATTTCGATATCCACCCCGTCGCCATTATCTTGCCGATGTTCACACCGGAGAGTTTCTCTGCGAGCGTACCGTCATTGTACTGCTCGGCGAACCACCAGCGTATATCGCCGGAAACGGGGATGCGGTCGGGTTTTCTTCCATTGTGTATGTCATCGACACGTTTGTTGCGCTTTTGCACGAAGCTGTCATCGTACTCGAGCGCCGGCAGCGCTTTCGCGAGCGGGATGTTCATTGTATCCCCGCTCAAACAATAAAGGGAGGTCAGCTGTTTACCGAGACGGTCCATAATGAACTCCGTGTGAATGTGAATGCGTTCTCAAGGAAATGAGCGTAACGGCTATTTCGTCCAGTCGAAGAGGATCCCCATCGTCTCATTACGCTTCGTATTCGCCGTTTCATATCCTTTCATTGCGTCCTTCGCAGCGAACTCATGGGTAATGAGGCCGGAAAGATCGAAACGCTTCGTGCGTATAAGATTGAAGAAGAAGCGCAGTATTATCTCCGTATTCCACGCTGCGTCCTCATGGCAGTCATGAGCGCCGGCGATGGTGAGTCCGCGCGTGATGACGTCCGCGGTCAAATGCTGCGCGCTCGGTGTCCCGGTATCCCCCAGCACGATGACACGGCCGTATTTGCGTGCGGCGCCGAGCGCGGAAGCGAACACCTTCTCATTGCCGGTGGAATCGATGACGACGCGCGGCCCCATGCCTTCGGTCACTGCTTTTATTTCTTCGGCACAATCGGTGACCGGTTTATCGAATACATGATGCGCCCCGCCTTTCTTGGCGAAATCGAGGCGGCTTTTCACGAGATCTACCGCAATGATGGTCTCTACGCCGAGGGCATGCGCCCAGCGAACCGACATCTGACCGATGGGGCCTGCGCCGATGATAAGTACACTGTCGGCAAGAGCGTACTGCGCTGCACGAACGCCCATGGCGCATATTTTTGCAAGGGCGAACCATGCCGCTTCTTTCTTATCGATGCCCGCCGGGAGCACCGTGCATTGCTTTTCACCGGCGACCACATACGATGCGTGATTGGAGCGGGTGACGACAACATCGCCCTTTTTTAACGCAGCAACACCGTCGCCGACCGCATCGACGATGCCGACATTAGCATAACCCGGATAGAACGGATATTTCACCCATCTATCCCAATGCGAATCCTTCTCAAAAAGGCGGTTGAATACGATGTTCTCCGTGCCCGTACTCATGAGCGAATACCGGGTGATGATACCCACTTGCCCGGCACCGACCGCGTTCGGCGTGAATTCCTCCACATGCCCCTCGGACTTCCCGGTAAAAACGACTCTTGTTGCCATGGTATCGCTCCTTTACCGGTTCGTTCCCGGCTGGGCATATAGTACTCACAGCGGGTCCGGCGAACAATGCACAAAACGGGGGAATACTGTACTATTTGGATTGAACGGCCGCCAATGCGATGCTGATCCGCCGCCAATGCGCCGCTTGAAAATACCGCTTTTCCCGCTATACTTCCGTCATGCGCCTTTGCTCATTCTTCACCAATCAGCTTCCCGCAGGTACGAAGTCAGACGATCATGCCCATCCCTTCTGGGAATTCGTGTACGTACGCGGGGCAGGCGGCTATATCGATGCGGAGGGAAAGCGTACGCCGTATGCGGTTGAGACCATTCTTATTCATCCGCCGGGGCAGATGCACATCTCCTATTCCGAGTCCCATGCCCTGCATTATTGCCTCGGCGTCGATGGCAGGGAATTGAAGGGCCTCCCCTTCTGTACACTTCCCGCAAGCGGACGGCTCTCGAACGCATTTCTCTCACTCGCCGGTGAATTGACCGACCGCGCTCCGTATCATCGCATGGTCATCGATGCGCTCGCCGCGCAGATAGTATGGTCGGTGCTCGGCATTGTCCGTACCATGACCGCTCCGGAAATGAGCGCCCGCACCATCGAGTCGGTAAAAGAATATCTTGATCAGAAATACCATGAGCACGGCATTACACTCGATACGCTTTCCGAGCGCCTTCTTATATCGAAGGATTCGATACGCCATCTCTTCAAACGCAAATACGGCGTTTCGCCGATACGCTACCTTATCGGTAAAAAGATCGACAACGCCAAGGCGCTTCTCAGCGGCACCGATAAACGGATTCATGAGATAGCCGCGGAAACCGGTTTTGAGAGCGAATACTATTTTTCACGCGTGTTCAAGAACGCCACCGGCAGCACACCGACGGCGTTCCGCGCCGCATCGCATCGCACCTGACCATGAAAAAACGAGAACCGAAAATCACATCGGTGGAGAAGGAATGCATCGTCGGCCTTGAAGGCATCGGCGAACGGCTCGACCGCTATCTCGGGAGCCGATTCACCTATCATTCGCGGACGGAATGGCAGCGCATCATCGAGCAGGGTATCGTGCGCGTCAACGGCGTCCTGATACAGGGAAAGGCGCGCCTCAAGAAGGGCGACCGCATCGTATATCAGATCCACGGCCTCGTCGAACCGGAAGTGAACGATGATGTTCGCGTGCTCTACGACGACGGCGACCTTATCATCTGTGATAAGAGCGGCGATCTGCCGGTCATTCCGTCGGGGAAATATTATCAGAACACGCTGTATGCCGTCATGACAAAGCGCTTCGGCACGATACGCCTTATCAACCGCACCGACCGTGAGACGAGCGGCATTGTTCTCCTTTCGCGCACGGACGCCTGTGCCGCCGCGATACACACGATAATCGGCACGAGCGCCATGAAGAAGCTCTATATCGCCGTCGTAAGCGGCACGCCGCCCAGGTCGTTCACCGTACGCGGGAATATCGGCCATGTACCGCATGCGGATTACCGCCAGATGCAGGGCTTCGCCGCGTTCGGGAAATTCTCGCACACCGACTTTTTCCGCGTGAGCAGCGCGAACGGATACGCCATGCTCTTCTGCCGCATCTTCACCGGGCGCACGCATCAGATACGCGTGCATCTGAGGGAGAAGGGCTTTCACATCGTCGGCGATAAAATTTACGGCAAGGAAGGCCCTTCGATATTCCAGGAATTCTTAAAGTCGGGCAATGACATCTCATCCGTGCATTCGGGCGGCATGTTCCGCCAGGCGCTGCATGCGTATAAAGTGAGCTTCACACATCCATTGACGGGCAGGCGCGTGAGCGTAAAGGCGCCGCTGCCGAAAGACATTGAAGATTTCGCCCGCGATCAGGGGCTCATGCGCTGAGCATCACCAGTATTTCTGTATCCGATGATTCACAGAATCCGCGATGTAGATCGCCCCGTTCTCGTCTGCGGCAACACCGCCCGGGTTATTAAAGGCGCCGTCGGTATTTCCCGATGCAGCGGGGATCTTCCCTCCCACCCACATCAGTTTGCCGGTGACCGAAAATTTCTGGATACGATGATTGCCCCAGTCGGGTACATATAAATGATTCAATCGGTCAAAGGTGAGCATCATCGGGGTATTAAGAAGCCCGATGCCGCTGCCGCTGCCGCCCCATAACCATTCATACTGCCAGTCCCTTGTATTGAGCTTCTGAATACGCTGATTCCCGGATTCGCTCACATAGATGTAAGAACCGTCCGATGCTATGCCGCGCGGCCCATTAAAGAATCCGGTGAACGACTGCGCGGACCCGGTCAACCCTATCTTCGTCACGAACGTGACCGATGCCCCGCTTGAACGGAACACCTGTACGCGGTGATTATTGTAATCGGCAACATAGACGTAGCCGTTGGCATCGACGGCAACGCCATGCGGACCGTTGAACATGCCGTCACTGCCGCCTGACGCGCCCGTTCTTCCGGAGGCAGGATTGTGCCAGCCGACGTCGCCAAGATTATCCTTACCCCACCAGCCTATGAGAAGATTATTATCGAGATTGTATTTTTGGATACGGTTATTGGCGTAATCGGCGACATACATGACCCGGTTACCGCGATCGATGGCTAACTGAACGGGCTGATTGAATTCATTGTCGAGTGCTCCCGCCCCGGTTGAGGCAACTCCCGTAGTATGCCATCCGGAAACTCCCCCTTTTCCCCACCATCCGATAAAGGCGAAATTCGTCGAGAATTTCTGTATGCGATGATTGCCGTAATCCGATACGTAGATATACCCGTTCCAGTCCGCTTCCACTGCTCTCGGCCCATTGAACATTCCGTCGTTAGCTCCGAGCGATCCGCCTGCCACTGCAGGGGCGGGCCGCCAGTTCGTAATTACACCGTTATACCCGAACCAGCCGAGGTAGCGCTGATTGACGCGAATAAGGAGCGGACCGCTGTCGTAGGTATCCTTAAAGCTTGATACGCAATATAAACTGTACGATGAATTCGAATACACCCCGGTGACGATGACATTCGTCTCATTGGTGACCGCGTCCTGCGCTATCACTATCGACCCGCTCGTTATCATCCCGGGCACGCTCCCGCTCTTCACGGCCGCTTTTGTCGGCGCTGCAGAACCGTCGGGCATGAGTACGTAATAGAACTTTGCAAGCGTGCGGAAGCGCACCACCAATTTCATCCTGTCAAGATCATCATAATTGTACTCGGTCCACGGGTATCCCTTTTCATACATAGTAAGGATGCCGTTGGGATCGAACACATTATCGCGATCGCCGAGATTGGCAAGACACCCCATCAGGAGGAAGACGAGAGAAAGGGCGAGTATTTTTTTGAACGGACCCATCATATTCCTCCGTAACTGCTAGAACCGGTACTCGAACGCGAACGTGAATTCACCCGAAGGACCCGGCAGGAACGCCACCTTCACCTCGGGGATGAATTCGGGGGTGAACAGCCACCAGGTGAGAAGCCCCGCCGTTATCGTATAACACGCGTACCCGGCGATATATTTCAAATTGGCATAATACACGGCGTCGCTGTGTGTTTTCCATGCCGCGTCGAATTCGGCCGATGCTGTATTGGTGATGGCTGTGTATGCCGCGCGCGTCCTGTCGGTATTGAGCATATCGATGAATCCGAGGGTATTGCACGCAATGCCGGCAACACCGATACCGAGCGCGCTCCAGAACAATATCGGTTTCATGACATTATCCTGCATGCCGGGAGGGATCTTCCTGACCTCTTTTTTCGGCGCTTCAGTATCCTGCGGACATAGACTGAACACAACGGCGATAAGCACCGCACAGATCGTAAGTTGCTTCACGTATCCTCCGAGAACGGGTGAACATTCGCGCACTCTTGTGCAGTACCACCACAACGGGTACAAAAAGGCGCGTCCGGGAATGCCCCCGCATACATATTATAGTAAAAAACGAAGCGTATTGTCAAGGGAACATACCCCGGGCAAAGCAGGTACCGCTATTGCCGTCACCGGGCAAAGGCTGTATACTGCCGTCCGATGCTTTGGCACTGCAATGGCTGTTCCCATGGAAAATTATCATACCCATACCGCGCGCTGCAAACATGCCGTCGGCAGCGTGCATGATTATGTTAACGCAGCGATCAACGCCGGCATCGGTATACTCGGTATATCCGACCACACACCGCTCCCCGACGGCCGCTGGCAGGACGTTCGTATGCACATGAATGAACTTGCCGATTATTGCGCTGAGATACATGCCGCCCGAAGGGATGGGATCACCGTGCTCACCGCGCTCGAATGCGAGGATTTCCCGGGATACAGGGGGTTCTACCGTGATGTGCTGGTCCCGCGCGTCGACTATCTCATCGGCGGCAATCATTACTTCCGCATGAACGGCGCCATGCGCGGCATATACGATGACAACATCCTGGGTGCGGCCGAACTCTCAGCCTATGCTCAGCATGTCATTGCAGCGATAGGCTCCGGCCTCTATGCGTTCATTGCACACCCCGACCTGTTCGGCTACGCCTATCACCGGTGGGACGCGGAGACACAAGCCGTGTCGCGCGACATCTGCTCTGCAGCAAAATCGTTCGGCGTTCCGCTCGAGATAAACGGGTACGGGATGCGTAAGCGGCCGGTGCCGTCGGCTGACGGAGAGCGTGCACCATATCCCTGGGAACCGTTCTGGGAGATCGCGGGGTCCATCGGCGCTCCTGTGGTGATCAACTCCGACGCACACCGTCCGGAGGATGTCGCCGCCGGCATCCCTGAAGGATATGCGATCGCAGAACGGTATGGATTACGTATGCATGCTTTCTACACAGCGAATGATGCGCCGCGTACTACCCGATAAGCGAGACAAAACGGTATTCTTCCCCTGCATGCAGGGCACAGATGTTCTTTCCGCTTTTCTTTGCCGCATAGAGCGCCTTGTCCGCTTCGGAGAGAAGCGCTTCGACAGCCATGTTCTTCTCGTATCGGGCTATACCCGCGGAGAATCCAAGCAGCTTATCCTCGGGTATGGCCGTGCCGCTCGTGAGCGATGAGAGCACATCGGTAAAATGCCGCTTCGCTGCCAGCTGCCGATGGAGCCGGCGCAGAAAACCCGGCGCATCCTCTCCCGGCTTCTTCTCAAAAATGATGATGATGAACTCGTCGCCGCCGAAGCGCGCACAGAAGTCGACGACACGCACCGTTTCTTTCAGGAGCTCACCGAAGCGCTCGAGCAGCACATCGCCGATATGATGACCGAACGTATCATTGTAGTACTTGAAATTATCCAAGTCGATGAAAATAATGGTGAAATCGGAACGCACGATATCGCCGTAGCGCTCCACCCTGCTCCGTTCCTCTTCGAGCCGACGATGCAGTTCCTGCCTGTTTGCCAAACCCGTCAACAGATCGGTCGTGGCCGCCTGCTGAAGGCGGTCGTTCGCTGCTCTCAGCTCTTTTGTCTGTTTGTCCACTTCCTGCCTGAGGAGCTCGTTCATGTTCTTCGCCGTTCGGTACGCATCGTCGTCCTCTTTCATGAAAAAGAGGAATATCGCGATGACATAGAAAAAAACGAAATACTCGCTCACCATGATGCCCGTGAACAGCCGATGGGAAACGGCAAAATCGTTGAGCCCCCCGATGACGGGAGAGAACGCAAGGAGGCCCATCACCTTGCGCGGGAACGGCGCTTTGAGGATGAGCACACGGACGATAGAATACAGGAACGATGTCGAGACCAGCACGGCGAACAGGGTGTAAGCGATATGGGTGCGTGCGAGACGATACTCGAACTGCACGGGGCCTATCGACCTCGTGATATGCTCGACAGGAAGTGAAAGAAAGATATCGGTCGGCACCGAAAGCGCGAGCACTGCCATGAGCCCGAAGATGACGAACGGGACTTTGCTCTTCTCGAAATAGATGAGATAGATGCAGGCGAAGCCCGATGACAGCATGACAAAGAAACCGATCATCTTGAGCCGATGGAACAGAAGGGCGGTATCCTGCGTCATCTCCATGGAAAGCAGAAGCTGAAAAAAAACGAACATGCTCGCACCGAACGTCGTGAGGGAAAAGTAGAAGTGCTTGTGTATGGAACGATAAATGACTATCGAACGGGCGAGATAGAACACGCCGAGCGTGAACAGTATGGCGCAGATAAAGGTGAGAACGAATTGATAAATGCTCACAAGCACACTACCCGCCGAGCGCATGACCCCGGCTCAACCTTTGCTATCCGTCAACTATATCACGGCGGATATTTTCACGCAAGGTGAGGCGTTTTTAAATACCTGTCGTTGACAAATCGCCTGTTTCGGCATACACTTACCCCGTAGCAAGGAACGGATATGAAACGATGCATTCTCGTCATTTTTGCCGCTGCCGCTTCGACCTTTGCCGACTACGAATGGGTCATGCCGATACCCTATCCGAACATATCCATCGGCGGCGGTCAATGGGCTTCGATCTCCGCTGAATTCTATTTCCTCGAACGCCTCATCGGCATCTCCGTCGGGGGGGGCTATACTGAAGGCTTCAATACGAAAGCGAACGGCGGCTATGACCGCACTATCGTCGTTTCCTCAGGAATGCTCCTCTATCTCGGGGACAAGAACGGTTTTCGCCTCGGTATCGGCGTCAAGGGCATATTCCCCGTGTGGAGCTTTTCCGGTTATATCTCCGGCCGCATGAGCGGCGGAATGATGCCGCCGCTTCTTACGGCTCGTTTTGAATACCCATTCGGGCAGTTCTCGCCGTTCCTCGAGGTCATGTATTTCCCCGGTCAGTCCTCGAAATATTACTGGGAGTCGTCGCCTACGTCTACGTTCATGCAAAATAGTGATTCCAGCTTTGCGCCCTGGGGCATCGGCCTTTCATTCGGCGTCAAATGGCATTGGCCCAAGTAAGCCGTCAGTACCGATTGAAAAAGGAAACATCCGTGGCCGGCAGAAAAATAATTCACCGAAAGAAAGTTCCTGCACATGCGTCGATCGGCATCATCGGGGGTTCCGGCGTCTATCAGATAGATGGTGTACGCGTCATTGCGAAGATCAAACCGAGGACACCGTTCGGATACCCCTCCGACGAGATCGTCATCGCCGATATCGGCGGCACAGAGACGGCGTTCCTCCCGCGGCACGGAAAAGGGCATCGCCTTACCCCTACGGAGATCCCCGTGCAGGCGAACATCTACGCGCTCAAACTCCTCGGCGTTGAAAGCATCGTCGCCATTTCCGCCGTCGGCAGCCTCAAGGAAAGCATCGCCCCGAGGGATTTCGTCGTACCCTCGCAGATAATCGACAGGACAAAGTCGCGCGTCAACTCGTTCTTCGGCGGCGGCATCGTCGGCCATGTAACGTTCGACAAGCCGTTCTGCCCGACGTTGTCGGCCGTTCTTTACGATACGCTCCGCGCGGAGCAGCATACCGTGCACCGCGACGAGACCTATATCTGCATGGAAGGGCCGCTCTTCTCGACGAAAGCGGAAAGCGAGCTCTACCGAAGCTGGGGCGCGGGCATCATCGGCATGACGGCGCTGCCGGAGGCGAAGCTCGCGCGTGAAGCGGAGATATGCTATGCGATGATAGCGATGTCCACCGATTATGACTGCTGGCATCCTGAGCACGGATCGGTCACGCTTGAGATGGTGATAGCCAATGCGAACGCGAATTCAGCGAAGGTGAAATCGTTCCTTCCGAAGGTGATCGCCCGTATCGATGCAGAGAAGGATTGCTCCTGCCGGCATGCGGGGGAATTCGCGGTCATGACGGCCCCATCGGCACTATCGAAAGCGGCGAAAAAAAGGCTTGGGCTTTTCTATGGCAAATACTGGAAGCAGTAAGCGCATCGCCCTCCTCTCACTGGCCGCTGCGGCGGCGCTCTGTGCAGCCACGAACGAGAGGTTCGTGAGGTCATCGAGCACGGAGACGATCCCGCCCCCGCCGTCGCGCACGACGAACACGATCGATATAACGGCTGCGACGAAGATCGCCGGTGAGAGCCTCATCATCGCCGACTATTACGAATACCGCGAGAAGGACATACCGCTCTGGCATCGCTCGGAGATAGTGTTCCTCATCTCTGCGCCGTTCACGTTCCTCTACTCATACCTTGCACTCGCGCCGCTCGACAGCGATAAACTGCTCTTCGTCATGCCCGTCACCTATTTCAGGAATCAGACGGGGATGTATGTCGCAAGTTCGCTTTTCTATGCCGTTACCACCTTGCTCTGGAGCATCGCTATCACCGTTGATGATGCACGCACGATCTCGCTGAAACCGCGTACCGCGCTCCATGACATCACACCCGGAAAATGGTTCGCCGGTCTTGACATCGACGACACACGCGGCGTGACGCTCATGTTCCGGCACGTGTTCTGACAGCGCAAGCCCCTTCAACGAGCGGCAAGATCGAAATATCTGAAATGAAGTCCATAGCCGAGGAACAGTCCTTTTTCTTCGGTGCCTTCGGTATCCGCATCGCCGACCGGCGGTAGTGATATCGTCTTCCCATCGAGCTCTGCGTGCTGCGCTCCCGCCTGAACGCTCCCGCATTCACCGAATGAAAGCCCGGCGGGCAGATCGACGGTCTTTCCGCCGACGGAAAGCCGCCGCGGTTTTGCAACGACCGCCCAGTAAAAGACCTTCGGCGCATAGTCGCTGTTCGGCCAGAACAAATTCCCGCCGCCCCATTTCGACGCCTTGCTTTTCACCGCACGCGGAATGGTCTTGGGCATGGCGATGATGACGCGGTCACGCAAAGGTTTCGGCATGACGCCCGATTTGAACCATTTGTTATAGAACGTGAACACATCGTATAGGCTGCTCCCCTTGTTGGCGGAAGGAACGATGTCGGTATCCTCAGCGAAATCATTCCACGTAAGCACTATCAGGCGTTCGGCATTGTTCGACATGGCTGCAAGATAGGTCAGATGTATGCGCTCGAAATCCGGCTCTGTATACGAACGAAGCCGCGGATTATAATAGCCGGGGCTCACCGACCAGATGATGGGAAGCGTATTGCTCATCCGTGATGCCATGAGCGGATGCACATCGGGAAAATAGGTCCGCGGGCCGGCAGGGGCGAAGAGATAGACGGCGTCAGCCGTGAGATGCCAATCGGCTATGTTCGCGTCGGACGGGCGGATGTCGGCCGCGAAATAGAACGAATGCCCCTTCTCGCGAAGCGCTCCGGTCACCTTCCGCCAGCCCTCATCGGGCTTGGGGTCGCCCGGCACCGGCGGGGCCTTCATCGAATACGACGTACCGAAATGCATTATCACTGTTTTACCATCGATGCGGTACTGCGACGGATGCGATCCCGAGTCATTGAGGATGAATGAAAGCCGTTCTATCCACGATGCGGCCGTCGTTTTCCAGCCGATATCGGGAGAGAACCCCACCTTCATACCGGACGCCGTTGCCGCGATAAGCCATTCCCTGAACACGAGATAGCCGATGAAGGGCTGATTGCTCGGCGAAAGCGGGTGTGTACTGTCGAATTGCGCCGTCGGCGAACCGTCATACATCACAGCGTCAAAGCCCCCCGCTTTCATGAGCGAAAGATCGTGTTTCGCACCTTCACGCTGCAAACGATAGAATTCATCGCTCGCATAGACGACCTCATCGGGGAGCGAAACACCGGAGGATAATGGATAGTTCATATCGATGCTGCCGTTCGTCTGACGCAGATACGCATAATTCGATAATCCCCAGCGCTGGCTCCCGTCGACGATGCCGCCGATGGGCGAATTCCAGTTCATCACGGAAACAAGCACTTCGCGCTCCGCCGCAGCGCACGCGCATGCCGATCCGATCGCGATCATGGTCATGAGGCGGAATGATCGTATGCGTGACATCATGCATGCTCCTTTTGATCTCAACGGACATCGTTCCACGATATTTCATCGGGGGATTTTCCGGACAGTGCACAGAACGCGCCCGCTTTGCCCGCAGCTTCTCCCAGCGATACCGCCGTACCGGTCACTCGATAGCTTGCATGGGGAAGCCATCCGCCGCTGATGCAGCGCCCCGCCATGAGAAGACCCTTTACCTCTTTTGCAACAAGCGAGCGATACGGTATCTGATAGGGTCTTGACCGCACGCCCATACTGCTCAGGCCCTT
>JBBTBY010000092.1 GCA_038043445.1 Spirochaetota bacterium | reverse complement strand
TCCGCGATATGATCGTCCTTGGCGCGCAATTCCTCATCGCGCTCGGCTATGGTGTCGGAAAGCTCGCTCAAAGTATCCTTCTGCGCGACCGTTTCATCGGCATACGCCTTAAGCCGCATGCCGACGTGCACCTTGGTATGGAAATCCATCTCGTCGAACGGGAGAAAAAGGAAACCGTCGATGCGTGCCGCCATTGCCCCCTCGATGAATTCCTTCGATTTATAGGGCGTGGTCAGGAGGATGACGGGGATGAGCATCGTCGATTCTTCGCGTTTCAGGCGTTCCGCGATCTTGAGCCCGAGCCCCTGATTGATATCCGCATCGATGAGTATGAGGTCGGGCTTGAGCGTCGTAACGCTTTCCGCACCCTCACGCCCGTCCGTGAACGTCGTCACCTCATGGCGCATGTCCTTGAGGAGACGCACGATGCGCTCAAGCGTCTCGCGCCGCTGTTCAATGACGAACACTTTCATGCACGCCCCGACGCACGATCGTCCGCCACATGCCGGCGCATGAGCCAGCGCAGGACGAACCAGAGTATGATAACGAGCGGGATTATCGAGTACGCGATGGGTCCGCCATCCTCGACCGAACGGCCCGCATAATGGAACAGGATGAAGTCGTAAAGCCCATGCAGTGCCATCGCGATGAACAATCCCGCAGAGATCCCGATCACAGGGGCGCCTCGCATCGTATTCGAGCGGCCTATGAAATACCCCATGATGCCGGGCACAAGGGCATGCATCGGAACGGCAGTGAACGCCCGAATGAGCGCCGTAGACATCCCATGGTTCATCACATACATGATATTCTCCACACAGGCAAAACCGAGACCGGCGACATTGTATACAGAAGAGGTGTATTTGTAAAGGATGCGGATGCCGGATTTGACATTTCGTCTTCACCGCGTATAATTCCGTGAGCACACGTGAGGAGAAACCTGGTATGAAATGCCCCATCTGCAGCAAGGACATCGAGGATATCATCGCCGAAGAATGCGACATCTGCGGCCATGCGATATGCACCGACTGCGTGACCAGACGCGATGACGGCGCGAAAGTGTGTACGAACTGCCAGAAACAGCAATAGGATGGAATGGAAGAAGACCGATCCCGCGTTTTCGCGGAAGCGGTACGCGGCATCAATTGCGATAATAAGAAGATGTTCGGCTGCCCGGCCTCGTTCGTGAACGGCAGCATGTTCGCCGGCGTGCACGGTGCGAGGCTCTTCGTACGGCTCTCCGAGCAGGAGCGCTCTGCCCTCATGGATGCCGGGGATGCCAGGCCGTTCGAGCCGATGAAGGAACGGGTGATGAAAGAACACGTGGCCCTGTCGGAAACGATCACCGCCGATGCCTGAGAACTCTCGAAATACGTGAAGCGCGCCTTTGCATATGCGTCGGGGCTGCCAAGAAAGGCCGTAAAGGCGCCGAAAAGAAAGCTGCACTAATACGGCCGTATCGAAGCCTCTGCGGCAAGGCCGTCCCATGCTGCGCGGCATATCCCATCCGCACATTCCGCCGACACGGGGACATCTGTCGCTGGAGCATCGCTCGGCGTAAGCTCAACGCCAAGGGGAATATAATACTCTTCCTCTGCAGTGAACAGGAATTCCTTTTCTGTGCCGCTGTAAAGTATACAGTCTATCGCATTCATCCCGTTCGCCGTCCACGATACCCCCGCACCATGGAATTTCCCGGCGGATGTATGGATCCGGGCTTTGTGCATGCCGGCTGAAAGTGAGAACACGCTGCCGACAGCCCCTGCTTCTGCGCCGTCGGCGGTCAATTCGAAACGAAGCCTCAGATCGCTTGCCCGGAAAATATTGTTCGCCGGCTTGTCCAGTGACGGATGGAAATCGCCGTTGTTGCGGAATACGCCTGCAATGCTCAGTATGCGGTTGTCGTGTTGCGTGCTCACGATATGCCCCGTCGAGAAATCCCGGCCGTTATGCAGGAAGCGCAGGCGGAGTACTGCGACACCATCGCCGTTCTTCCAGTATCCGATAAGCGTGCGCCGCTGCGTCCAACAGAAGTCGTGATTGGATGAACCGATCGTCGCCTCGGGAGAGAACCACGTTGTGCCGTACACCGAGCGGCTGTCATCATCATGCCGGATGAAACGCCGACGTATCGAGAATTCCTTTTTCGGGAGCGATGCGAAGCGTTCCTTCAGCACTGCAGGCAGCGGGTAACACGGCACCACCCGCGGCGGGATCGTCCGCGATGGTGTAAACGATATCGCCCCCGATCGCGCAAGGAGATCGAGCGTCTCCGGAGAAAGCGTATCGGCATAGGCGCGGCTGTGCGGACCGCTCCACTGCATCGTTGCGGGGTGCCAATGTTCCGCGATCATCGTCCATGCATGCAGGTGGAGCGTTCGCACCAAGGCGCGTATCGAAGCGTCCTTGACGAGATGGCGAATGCGGTTGAGCTCTTCAACGGCAACGATGGTGTATGTCGGACTGTTATACTCATTGAACCCGCCGTGATGCTCCGTATGCGAGATAAGATCACGCAGACGCTTTTTCCCATACGCGAACATATCCGGCAGATCGAACATCTCGCCGGCAGCAAGCGTCACCCCCGCGCCCATTATCGCGATATTCGTATAATCGGACCGGATGTTCCGTCGGAATATCGAATATGCCGCATGCGTAATGCTTGCTCGCATACCCGAAACGAGCGCTTTCGGCAGACGCGTGCGGTGATCGTGATATATCATAAGGAGCGCCGCACCGATGAAATCCGCCCAGTTCCAATCCGGCGGCGACATCTTCGTAAGCGGCTCCTCGGCGAGCCACGGCCATATCCCGTAGGTCTTCGATGTCGGATCGGTATCCTGAAGGGCGAGCACCGCGCGAACGACCTTCACCGCACGGGTGCGATATGAGGGAACGCCGCTTGCGAGGAGCAGATACGCATACATGAGCGCATCGCGCGTCGGATGCGCATACGCACCATCGGGTACTTTCGAATGATACCCAGGGCTTTTGAACGGCATGCCGGGAAGCGACCACGATGTGTCGAAATCCTTCTCCCGCGATGCGATATAGTCGATGATCGAAGCATCTATTTTAATACTGTCCCTGCCGATGCGTGTAGTGCAAAGGTAGTTATGCGGACGGGGATGGTCTTGGAGAAAAAAGACATTTTTGCGCCGAAAAAAGCGACGTTTCAGGCGGCAATGACCTCCCGTACCGCATTGACCCATCGTGCAAGACGCGTCGGATCGCGCTCGACGGTCTGAATGTCCTTGAGCGTAATGTCGATGTGGCACCCCTTCGCATCGGCAAGCGCTTTTTTCACGATGCGCTTCACCTTCGCTTCGTCATACCCGCAGCACACCATTTCCGCGGGGTTCGGGCGCCAGGAGAACACGTAGTCCCTGCCGATCGCTTCCGCACAAACGCGCACGTTCGCACGCGGCGCGACCGCGATGCGGCGAAGGTTCTTCACCGTACGGAGGATATCGATCTTCTGTGTAAGGTCCTCGCAGCAGCCGTATGCGACAAGACCGAATTTCTCCATAATGGGCAGCTGATACCGGAGCATGAATTCATCATGCATGGCGGGAGAGATGAGCGTCAATTCCTGCGCGGCAACATGCGCCCAGAGCTTTGCGCGCGGCACCGATTGCGCGTTTGCCGAAGGATCGGGCAATCCCTCCGCATAGCTCATCGCCTGATTATTATTATCATAGAGATGCCAGTCGCCGGCGCGCTCAGCCTCATCCTGCGCCTTGAGTATGCCGTCGCGCATGAAACCGAGCACACCGTGAAGCCACGCAGGATCGTCATACATGTCCATCATGAGCGCTTCCATGCCGCGGAGCTTGGTAAGCTCGGTCGAGATATCGGCGTTCCAGTGCCGCCATACCGGCGCGCGCGAAAGTACGACGGGAATGATATCGCCTATCGCGTCGGAAATGCGCTCAAGATCATCTGCCGTTCTCCGTTCGTCGATGCGATGCACCGGCACGGTCATCCGCCCTGCATCGGCATGGTCCTTGATGGGTGCATTGTGATAGAAATTCCTGCCGCCTTCATCGCTGTCGCTCTGTTCGACATGCGTTGTAAGCCCCCACACGCCGTTCCCGGGGAGTACATACGATGCCTGCACGACGACATATGGTTCGAATATATAATCATCGCCGATGGTCTCCTGGAAAAGCATGGCGCGGAAGAAGCGCTCGTGCCTCTGGAACAGCGGGTCGGCACAGGTAAGTCCCGTTATCTCCGGTATCTCGTTCCATGCGGTACCCTCTCGCACATAGATGAGCGGACGCGTCTCCTTGAGCGAATTGTGCCGCCGCCAGAGGTCGCGGCGTTCCTGCTGCACCGGCATTGCAGAGATGTCCCGGTAGCGCTGTGCAAGTCCTCGGAGGATATCCTTATCACTCATGGTCCGTCCTTTATCATTTTCGGATACGGTATATACTATCGCCATCCCCGTCGGAACGGACATGGACAAAATGCAAAACGGCATGGACGAAAAGAAACGCATCATCGATACGATACGCCCCGAGACACTGCGCATCGAAGCGGCGGATTGGTTCTACTTCGATACGGTAACACCGCACTGGTCCATCGATGACCAGCTCTTTGCCGATTATGACCTCTTCATCTGCTTTGAGGGCGAAGCGCTCTGTATCGTCAACGGCAAAGAGCACCTCCTTAGCGAGGGCATGGCTTTTCTCATGCGCAAGGGTCTCAACCTTACGGCGGTCCATACCGCACGGAAGCATTTCCGTGTCTTCGCACAGCATTTCGAAATAAAGCTTTTCGGCACTATCGATCTCTTTTCGCTCATCGATTGCAGCGTGCTCGTGCGCTTCTCGCGCTGGGCCGAAACGAAAGCGGCCGTTGAATCCTATATCGCCCTGAAACGCTCGGGGAGCGATGCGCTGAAACGCTACGGACTTTTCCTTGCGATACTGTCCGATTATTTTTCGGACGCATCGGTCGCCGATGCCTCGACGGGCGGCGAACACTCATTCATCGTCGAAATGCTTTCCATCATCGATAAGGACATCGCCGGGACGAACGTCGTCGAAACGGCGCTCGCGCGTTCGCCGTTCGGCCCGCGGTACACGGCGGCGCTCTTCAAGAAAACGGTCGGTATGACACCGAAAAAATACTGCCTGACCGCGCGCATCGCGCGTGCGAAAGACATGCTCTATGCGGGCGCCACGGTTCGCGAGGCATCGCGCGCCGTGGGATACGAGGATGAGCTGTATTTCAGCAGGCTCTTCAAGCGCTATGAGGGGCGGCCGCCGGAGGCGTTCAAGCGCTTCTCATGATACGGGTGTATCGGTCTTATCCGCAGCGTCGGGGATGCCCGCAACGGCCTTATCGGCAGGGAACGATTCCCCGTTCTCATCGACCGCTTCGGTGTAATCGCATTCCGCATTGATGCAGGCGAGCGTCATGCCCTTGGCGCGAATGTTCTTCTGTACGAGCATGGACGTACATTTCGGGCAATCCTTGCCGGAGGGGCGGTCCCAGGTGACGAAATCGCAGGTGGGATATTTCGAACAGCCGTAGAATTCCCGTCCGCGCTTCGAACGCTTGAGCGTGATGACACCCGCGCATTTCGGGCATTTGCCGAGCGGTATGCTCTTCGCGTTGCGGCAGTCGGGGAATCCGCTGCAGGCGAGGAAATAGCCGTAGCGCCCGAGGCGCTTTATCATGGGCTTGCCGCATTTCTCGCAGACGAACTCGGTCGCCTGATCGAAGAAATTCTTCATGTTCTTTATCGTTTCCGTTGCGGTGGCCAGCGTCTGCATGAACTCGGGGTAGAAATCGCTCAGCACGGCATGCCATTCGGTGGATGCATCCTCCACCTTATCGAGCGCAAGCTCCATGTTCGCGGTGAACGCTGCGTCAACAAGCTTCGGGAAATTCTCGGTGATAAGCTCATTGACGAGCTTGCCTATCTCGGTGGGCACGAGCTGCTTCCCCTTGCGTACGACATAATGGCGTCCGATGATCGTCTTGATCGTCGGGGCATAGGTGGACGGGCGTCCGATGCCGGATTCTTCGAGTATCTTCACGAGCGTCGCATCGGTAAAGCGCGGCGGGGGCGCGGTGAAATGCTGTTCGGGGAGCATGCGTTCAAGCGCCAGAATCTCGCCGACCGATAGATGCGGGATCTTGCTCCCCTCTTCCGCCTCCTCATCGATGGAAAGCGGCTTGAGATATCCGTCAAAAAGCGGTTTCGATGATGACGCGGTGAACTCCGCGTCGCCGGAGCGTATCGTCACCCGCTTCGCCTCAAAGCGCGCCGGGGGCATCTGCGACGACACGAAGCGTTCCCAGATGAGCTTGTAGAGACGGAAAAGATCGCGCGAGAGATGCTGCTTTATCTTCTCCGGCGTGAAGTTGACGTCGGTCGGGCGTATCGCCTCGTGCGCGTCCTGCGCGTTTTTCTTCACCGCGTACACCGGCGGCTTCTCAGGCACGTATTCCGGGCCGTATTCCTTTGTGATGAATTCTCGCGTCTGCCCCTGCGCGTATTCCGACACACGCGTCGAATCCGTTCTCATATAGGTGATAAGACCGAACGGCTGCCCGTCGATCTCGACCCCCTCATAGAGCATCTGTGCTATCTGCATGGTCTTCGGCGCATTGTAGCCGAGCGCGGTGGATGCCGCCTGCTGCAGTTTGCTCGTGGTATACGGCGGGAGCGGATTCCTGAATTTCTCCTTCACATCGATATCCGCGACGGTAAATTCCTTGCCGTTGATCGATGCGATGACCGCGTCCACGGATGCCTTATCCTTAAGGTCGGGCTTCTCGCCGTTGAACTTCGTCATGGCAATGGTGAACGCTTTCGTCTTATGCTTCACTTCAGCATCGATGGACCAATATTCCACGGGATTGAATTCAAGTATCTCGTTCTCGCGTTCGACGACGAGACGCAGCGCCACGGACTGCACGCGCCCGGCGGAAAGCCCCTTTTTCACTTTCTCCCAGAGGAGCGGGCTTAAGTTATAGCCGACGACACGATCGAGCACGCGCCGCGCCTTCTGTGCATTCACTTTGTTGACATCGATCGCGCGCGGATGATTGACCGCTTCGATGAGCGCGTCCTTCGTGATCTCCTCGAACACGATGCGCTGGATGGGAACGTCGGCGGCAACCTTTTTCATCTCATTGCTGATATGCCAGGCTATCGATTCCCCCTCCCTGTCATCGTCGGATGCGAGGAGGATCACCGAAGCGTTCTTTGCCTGCTTCTTGAGCGCATTGAGCACCTTCGCCCGTCCTCGAATCGTTATGTATTCCGGTTCGAAATTGTTGTTGAAATCAACGGCCATGCGGGATTTCGGGAGATCGATCAAATGCCCCATGGATGAGGTCACAAAATAGTCGTTGCCCAGATAGCGGTTTATCGTCTTCGCCTTCGCCGGCGACTCGACTATGACAAGCTTCTTCTTCTCCGTGATCCTCGTTCGCTTCTTCTTCACTACCTTGTCGGTAGTACCTTCTGCCGCTTCAGCCATGCATGCCTTGCCTTTTTCAGAAATCTTCCATATTAGGATACAAAAAATCCGCACGGTAATGCGCGGATAGATGATTAGTACACTACTTTCATTATTATGTCAACTACCGCCACGATCCCACGCTATTGACGACTGATGCCCTATACGTATACTCCGAACCAGAGGTCATCCATGCGATACGCGCTCGTTTTTTTGTTCGCTGCGGCAATATTCGGCGCCCCGAGGGCGCTCCCGGTCATTTCCATCAAGGATCAATTCGACCGTCCTCTATCGACCGCACCTTTCATGCGTTCTTCCGTCGCCATGCTTGTCTACCGCAGCCGCGAGGCATCAGACAGCTCACTGCCGCAGGAACGGGAGTGTATCGCCGCCTGCCGCGGCAGTACCGTCATCCGCCTGGTCGATATATCACGGGCACCGTTCTTCGTGCACGGGCTTATAACGGGTTCGCTTCGCACGAGCGAGCCGAGCAATGCCTGCTACCTCGACTTCGATGGGAAAGCGGCGCTTCCCTTCGGCGTGCCTGAGAACGGCGTAGGATATTTTCTCTATACGAACGGGGTACTCGCTTCGGAACGAACGTTCGTATATGCATCCAATAATTATCGGGCGCAATTCGACGCGTTCAAGGCCGCGGCGAGATCATTGCGCTGATGCTGTCACGCATATCGATCCTGTGTCAGGCGTGACCGGTATGCACCGGGCGTCACACCCTTATACCGCTTGAACACACGGCTGAAATGTGCGGTGTCGGTGAATGACAGCGCTTCGGCGATGTCCTCAAGCGAACGCCCTGTGCCCGCAAGCATCCCCGCAGCGGTCTCCACTTTTATGAGCGAGAAATATTTGAGCGGCGGCATGCCGGTGCGCTCCTTGAAAAGGCGTATCGCCCGTTCCCGCGGAACACCGATGCGTCGGGCTATCTCGGCAAGCGATATCGAACCGTATACCGATGTCTGGAGACAGGCAAGCGCATGTTCGAGCGTATCATCCATGGATGCGGATATCCCGCCGAGGCAGTCGTGAATAAGCGATGAGAGGGCACATACTGCGGACAAGGCGAGATGGCGGTTCGCGCGCCACTTGCGCCGGATGTCCTCGAAGAAATAGCGGCGGTTCGTGCCGATGAAGAAGTAGCGGCGGGAACGCATTGCCGTTCTGAGATCACGGGCCAGCTCATCGCCGAGCTCTGCTGCAATGATATACTGCCGCACATACGGCTCTTTTCCGGCGGGGATGATACGATGGGATTCATTCGGGAAGACAGCGAAGAAATGCCCCGGCTTTACCTGTGTGCGTTTGCCCGCGCATTCAAAATCGGCTTCCCCCTCGATGATGTAATGGAGTTCGGCAGCACGGTCCTGATGCACGGGCATGGCGTGATAGGTCTCATGGAATCCGACGCTTAGTATTCTCATGTGCCGAGTATATCGCGCCGGCGAATGCTGTCAATTTCGTACAATGCCGACACTTGCATACATTGACCATCGGCCCTTCGCGGTGTATGGTATAGACGACATCGATACGGGAGCTCCCCATGGCAAAACGTCCGAACATCCTTCTTATCACCACGGACCAGCAGCACTGGAATACGCTCGGCTGCCTCAACCCCGAGATACGGACTCCTGTGCTCGATTCGCTCGCCGCAGAAGGCGTGATGTTCACCCGCGCCTATTGCCCGAACCCGACCTGCACTCCCACGCGCGCCTCGATGATAACCGGCCAGTACCCGAGCCAGCACGGGGCATGGTCGCTCGGGACGAAACTCCCGGATAATGCGCACACCGTCGGCGATGACTTCCAGAAAGCGGGGTATCGCACCTCACTTATCGGCAAGGCGCATTTCCAGCAGCTCCTTACTACCGGCGCGTATCCGTCGATAGAGTCCAATCCCCTCCAGCAGGACCTTGCATTCTGGCGCAATTTCACCGGGCCGTTCTACGGCTTTGAGCATATCGAGCTTCTGCGAAATCACACCGATGAGATGCATGCCGGACAGCATTATGGCCTGTGGATGGAAGAGAAGGGGCTTACGAACTGGCGTGACTATTTCCAGGAATACGGTAAGCCGCAGAAGAACACGCATCTTCGCCCGGGCGATGCTCCCGGCCGCGGATCATGGACGCTCCCGGAGGAGTATCACTACAATAATTTTATCGCCGAGCGGACGAATGCGCGTCTTGCCGAGCATGCCAAGAACGATGAGCCGTTCTTTCTCTGGGCGAGCTTTCCCGATCCGCATCCGCCATATATAGTTCCCGAACCCTGGGCATCGATGTATGATCCGAAAAAATTGACCGTGCCGAAAGCGCATGCGGGCGAGCATGACGCGAATCCGCCGCATTTCAAGCTCACGCAGACAGAGAGGCCTGACTTCAAGCCGTGGCAGGAGAAGGACGGCAACGGCATGCATGGCTTCCAATCGCATCTGCATGATGATGAGAAACTCGCGCGCGACATCGCGCTCTACTATGGCATGATGAGCTTTACCGACACATGCATCGGCGATATACTCGCAAAGCTCAAAGCGCTCGGGCTTGAGAAGGACACGCTCGTCGTTTTCACCACCGATCACGGGCACTTCTTCGGTCATCATGGGCTCATTGCCAAGGGGCCATTCCATTATGAAGACATGATAAAGATACCGTTCATCGTGCGCTATCCGTCCGTCGTTCCCGCGGGAAGGAAAAGCGATGCCATGCAGTCCCTTGTCGATCTTCCGCAAACCTTCCTCGATTACGCCGGTATCGACGCCCCGCGCACCATGACAGGCGTCAGCCAGAAAGCGGTGTGGAACGGTTCATCACCGTCCGCACGCGATCATATCATCGTGGAGAACCATCATCAGCCGACGACGATACACGTGAAAACACGCGTCGATACGCGCTATAAGATAACCGTGTACTGCGATCGCCCCTATGGAGAGCTTTTCGATCTCGAGAAAGACCCCGGCGAAGCGCGCAATCTCTGGGATGACGCATCATCGCAGGAGCTCAAGAAAGAGCTGCTCCTGAAACTGGTCCATGCGGAGATGAAGAAAGAGCCGATGTGGATGCCGCGCGTATGGGGTGCATAGCCTGCAATAAGCGACAGTCATCGCATGATGATCATTTAATCTCGCATTAAATTGTAAAACACAACTTTACGTTAAGATATTAATCGATCCCTTCCGCTTAACACTCTCATATCGATATCTTATCAAATTTCAATTCATTTGTTGGCATAGTATTTGTATGTTATAATATGTGATCGTATGATCTATGTCGATCATTTAAGGAGAGCAACATGATTGATTTCCGAAGACCATTATTCGCATTAACCATCATGGCGTCGATAGCATTTGCTGTCTCAGCTGCCACGGCGCGATGGGAAACCGATATGAGCAAAGCGCTTGCGGACGCAAAAAAGTCGTCAAAGCATCTTCTCTTGAATTTCACCGGTTCAGACTGGTGCCCGTGGTGCTTCCGTCTGCGGGATGAAGTGTTTGCGACCAGGGAATTCGAGCAGTATGCGGAGAAGAACCTCATCTGCGTTGTGGTCGATTTCCCGCGGGGCAAAAAGCAAAGCGATGCCCTTGTGAAACAGAACCGTGAACTTGCGGAGAAATACGGCGTACAGGGTTTCCCAACCGTGGTGCTGCTTACGCCCAACGGCGGATTGAAAGCGACGACCGGCTACCGGCAGGGCGGCGCTGACGCGTACATCGATCATCTTACGGATATACTTTCAGGAAAAGCGAAATAAAGAAGGAGCCGACAATGGAACATCTCACACTCGACACGTTCAAGGAAAAGGTCTGCGAATGCGGCATAGACGGCGAGAACGCCGAATGGAAATTCAAGGGCACACGCCCGGCCGTCATCGATTTCTACGCGGACTGGTGCGGTCCCTGCAAAATGGTGGCGCCGGTGCTTGAGGAGCTTTCAAAGGAATTCGAAGGCAAGGTCGATATATACAAGATCGATACCGAGGCGGAGCAACAGCTTGCCGGCATGTTCGGCATTCAGAGCATACCGAGCATATTGTTCATACCGATGGACGGTAAGCCGCAGATGGCCGCCGGCGCCCTCCCGAAGGCGGAACTGAAGCGCATTATCCAGGAAGTGCTCGGCGTTGCAGTCGCGTCGTAAGAGTCCCGGTCCTATTTTTCCTTCGTCTCGGTAAGTATGAACTCCACACGCCGGTTCTTCGCCCGGTTCGCCTCGCTCGTGTTCGGCACCACTGGCTTCGTCTTTCCCATACCGCTTACGGTGAAACGGCCCGCCGATAATGAATGTTTCTTCAGGAGATAATCGCGCACCGCTTCAGCGCGTTCCTTTGAGAGCGTCATATTCTTATCATCCGCCCCCACATCATCCGTATGCCCTTCGATGAGCACGCTGTACCAACTGTATTTCTTTAGAATAGCGGCGACACGGTCGAGGAGTATGAAGGACTTCGGCTGCACCGCGGCTTTGCCGACATCGAACTGAAGCGTGGACATCTTGAACGTGAGTGTGTCACCGACCGTGATGATCTCTATCTCGGACTCTATCGTATCGCGATTGCTCTCCTGCTTTTTGCCGTTGTCCATACCGATAAGCGATACCGAAAATATATCGCCGCCGGGAACGACATCGCCGTTATCATCGCGGCCGTCCCAGGTTATCACCGAAGGAAGCCCGTTGGCTCCTTTCATCGATCGCACGACCCTGCCGCTGTTATTGACGACAGAGAGTGTCCACGATGCCATACGTGAGCGGTCAGGGTAGAACGTCTGTATCGCGACAGTGGTCTTCCCCGCCGGAAAAAGCGTTTCCTTGATGGCGATGGCGACGGCAAGCTCTTTCCCGAGCGCAAGTATGCGGTTCTCGGTGACCGGCACGCTGAACCCGAGCTCACCGGTGATGAACGCCCGCAGGATATACTGTCCGTCCGCAACGCGCGTGCCGTTGTCGTTCATGCCGTTCCATGATATTTTATCCGGAGCGCTGTTCGTGATGATCGTACGTATCGTCTGCCCGTTCTCATCCGCTATCTCGAGCTTGAACGACTTCACCCATTGCGTTCCCGCCCCGGCATCGACGACGCGTACGGAAAGGGGGCATTCCTTCGTTTTGCTATAGTAGAATATCTCGGATTCCGTCTCAATGCGCATGACCGGTGCGGCGAGGAGAAAATAATTCTTTTTTATCTCGCTGTCATTGGGCATGACCTCGTAGGCCTTGATGATGTAGGCCCGCGCCTTCTCATAATCCTTGCGCTTCATGGCGTTCTTCACATCAACGAGCATACCGCGTGCGGCGGCCTTCCTCTCGATGATGTTCCCGGACAGCTGGGTGTATGCAGGCGTTCCGGCGACGATCGCTATCGTGTACAGGGCGATGAATAATTTCATGGATATACCTCCGCGTTCGATGGCTCCTATAGTATCACACGCCGGGCGTATGTTCAATACGTCGGCTTTTCACTTCGCTCGGGCGACGGCGCGTTCGCGCCTTGAACGCACGGGAGAAATACTGCTCGTCGGCAAAGCCGGTCTCACGCGCCACCTCGCGGACGTTCATGCCGGTATTGGCGAGGAGATATTCCGCCAATTCCATTTTCCGGCTGAGGAGATACTGATACGGCGTGGTGCCGAGCTCGCGCTTGAATTTCCGTATCGTCTGCGATGCGGATTTGCCCGCCCGCGACGCCACATCAGCGAGGCGGACATCCTTTTCAATCATCGCATCGAGATAATTCTTCATGCGTACGACATCGGCGGAGAACGATACGGTGCGAACATCGAGACGCGCCGCGAGCATAAGAAGCATCTCATGCAGGATGAGCGAAAAGCCGTCGGCGATATACCGCCCGGGGGCGTTCGTGTGATGCGCGCGGACACCGAACGATCGCATGCGGGTAAAGATATCCTTCATGTGCATACACGCGGGAACATGATGCACATCCGAAAGACCGTGTATCTTGATGAGGTATTCCGCGAGCGGTCCCGAAAGACGCATCCAGATCTTGCGGAACGCGGCATCCCCGAGCGCACGGTATGCATGCGTCCCCCCGCGATGGAGGAGAAATACATCGCCGGGTCTGAGGGGGTATCGCTTTCCGTCAGCGGTAAGCTCACCCTCCCCGGCAGTAACGTATTCTATACTGAACGCATCGTACCGGTCATTGCTCACGGAAAACGGTGCATACCAGCGCGATGAGCCGAAGCAGTGGACCACGAGCGGGAGATCGAGCATCGTGGACATGCGGAAACCCTCGATGGTCTCGATGCTTCTTTTGTCCAATTGTATGCGCATTGTTTCCATTCCATTTTATGCGATTATCGATTATTATACACCGTATGCGCCCTTCGCGAAAGCCGTAACGCAACGATGCCGGAGTGTCACGCCATGAAATTGAACCGCGCAATTCTCCTTGTCGTGTTCATCGCCATACCGCTCGCATCCGAAAGCGCCATCGTCATCTCGAACGGTACGTTCTACCAGGACGGCAGACCCGTTTTTTACACGGGACCCTTCATGTACTGGGAGGAGGACACGCAGTACGACCGCCGCGGGGCATGGTCGAGCGATCGCCGTTATGCCGAGGTCATCGACAAGACGATGTGCGAAGACCTCGGCTTCAACACCTGGCACCCGATCAACTTCATGAGCTATTTCATCATGAAAAAGCATTATCCGTCGATGCTGACCAAATTCACCGAACGGGGCGTTGAGGATTATTTCGGCAGCGCGGAACGGGTGGCGAAGAACGTCATCGGACGCATGAGCGATATGCCGGTCATGCTCGAATACTCGGATATGGGACTCCATTTGGGCTTTGGCGCACGGGCACGGAAGAATCTCCCGGCAGATCATTTCCAGAAAAGTAAATGGTGGTGCGATTTCTTTCCGCTCGATCCGAGCTATCCCAAAAGCATGGAGCTCTACAAGACGATGTTCCATGACGCCACGAAATTCGTCATCGATAATGGTGCGAAGCCGTTCCTCTACGAGCTCGTCAATGAGCCGTTCTATAACAGCTTCTCGCCGGAAAACATCACGCTTTTTGTGTCATACCTGAAAAAGAAGCACAGCATCATCGATGCTGCGAACAAGGCCTGGGGAACATCCCATGCGTCGTTCGATGCCGCCGCGGCGTCCGTGGAGAGCGTGCAAGACAATGACCGCGGCCTGTGGTATGACTGGATGTATTTTCAGTCCGAGCTCCTTGCCGGCTATCTTCGCGAGTTCAAGAACACGGTCCTTTCTGCGGATAAGCGCCCGGTACCGAAATATTTCTCGCTGCAGCCCATGCATCAGGTGCCGGTAATGGCATACAACACCGCGTACAACTATACGTGGAGCGATTTCCTCGATGTCATCGGTGTTGAATACACGGGCATCCATTTTTCAATAGGGAGCAAGAAGAGCTTTGACGGCAAGGACATGATGGAAGCGGGCTTCGGCGTCGGCAACAGGACAATGTTCACCGGCGCCGCACTCGCACGCGCCTATGCGAAAGGCCGCCCCGTGGTCGATTTCGAGATGCGCACCTGCCGCTATGTGAACGGCGTCCGCGTGCCGTCATGGGAGCACGATTTCGAAACGACGCTCTGGCATCAGGCGTTCGCGGGACATTCCGGGAGCATCGTCTATACCTGGGGGCATCGCGGCTGGGAATGGAAAACGTACGAAGAAGCGAAAAAATCGGCGCAGAGTGCGGGATACAAGGAAGCATATCTCCTCAATCCATACAATTACCCCCCGGAGGCGCTCCTTGGATTGAAACGCTTCCGCGAGGAGATGGACCGTCTTGCGGACATCGTGCTCCCGTCAACGCGCGTGAAGGCCGACGTCGGCGTGCTTGTCATCGATCATCAGACATGGCAGCTCAAAGGACGCGAATATGAAGCATATGCATCCGCGTATGAATCGCTTCGGCGCATGCAGATGCCGTTCGATTTCATTATTGCGGAGATGACGAAGGCAGAAGAGCTCGCGCGCTACCGCGTTGTCATCTGTCCAGCGGCAGAATTCGCCCCGGCGTCCGTGCGCCGCATGCTCCTGTCGTATGCCGGGAACGGCGGCGTTATCATCGCATCACCCAATGCGTTCACGATGAATGAATACGGCAGGCCTCTTGATCCATCCGAGATCACCGGGCTTGCGTTCGAGAAGGCTTCGGGTGTCGACAGCGTTGTATTCCCGGACGGACTCGCCGACGCTGTGTTCACCGGGAGATATGCGCATGCCGTTTCAGCACGCGCGCCGAAAGCGGAGGCGTTCGCAACCTGGACCAGCGGCGGTACTGCGGTGTACGCGCATACTATCGGCAAAGGAAAAGTTTACACGCCGATGTTCTCAAGCGGGGATAATACGCTCGCGGGGGCGTATGCCGCGCTCCTCAAAACTGCCGGTGTAAAACGCTCCTTCGCGGTATTCGACGGCAATGTGATCGATACGGGTGTAACCATCGATGTCATCGATCGGGGCGATGCCATTCTTGCCTGCATCATCAATTGGGGCGCGGTATCGAAGACCGCAGCGCTCAAAATGCGCGTGGGGAACCGGGCATGGCATGTATGCGACGGCGTAAGCGGTGACCGCTATATATCGGCGGGCGATACCTGGTCGGCAGAAGATCTCGCCTCAGGCATTACGCTCACGCTTCCCGCGCAGGAGCGTGTGCTCATTCTCGTGAGCGCGAAGAAGCGCGCATGGGGAGGCGGCGTGATCACCGATGTCTCGGTACGCGAACGTACCGCACAGCTCATTATGAAGAACAATGCATATCTTGCATCGCTCGAAGAAAAGCCCAAGGGGAATACGGCATCGATACCCGACCCCTTTCCGGGCGACCCCGTCATCGCGGGACCTTCGCTTGTCGGCTTTGAGGCGGTCGCGTTCAATGTCGGAACGCTCACGGCGTCAGTCGGCACTGAGGACCCGTGCGTTATAACCGTGCCGTCAGACGGAAAAAATCAATGGGGCGGCGTGAATATCCGGGGTAAAAACGGCCGCGGTCTTCAGCTTCCCGACGGCGTATGGCGCATGGTCTATGAGATAAACTTTACCGGCGTCGACGAATTCGGGAAACCGCTTCCGCCGCCGGGGGTGCAGATAACCGCCGTGACCGATACGAAGCAGAAGAATCAGGCGAGGCTTATGATGCCCATAGACGGCGATGCGTCGACATGGCAGCGCATGACGCACGGCGAGTTCACGGGGCCGGCTGAGGTAAGAGAGGTGCTATTCCAGTACGGGGGAAAGAATCCGCCGCAGGGGATACTTCTGCGTAATATATATTTCATAAAGAAAAATAACCCCTAACCCCCGACCCCTTTCCCCTTCAAAAGGGGAAAGGGGAGTCGACAAAATTCTTGGAGTGAGATGAAGTAATTTGACGGGATAGATGTTACTCAATGGCGTCTTACAAGCGGACGGCGGGGGATTACGTTGATATTTCCTTTGCGGTCTTTACGGCTTTGCGAGATGTCTTCTATGTTTATTTCCTGCTGCACGTTTCGTGAAAAGAAGAGCGTGTCTCGAATCGAATTCAATCCACGCTATATTTCTGCCCATGCAGTAATTACATCCAACGCACCTGCAGCGGGCGATGCGGTCATTTCTTCCAGATATATTTCGTGAGCCGCCCTTTTCTTTCCCGTATACGCGCATAATCCCACACGAAACGCTTCGCCTGTGTCAGCCATACGCGGAGCTTCTTCGTATCCACCTCGTCGGCCGCTGTATATTTGATCTGTGCCGCCTTGAATTTTCCTGCGGGTGTGAGCCCCGGTTCCGGCAGGGACTGCCCGCTCCAGAAAAGCAGATTAACGTACGTCTTGCCGACATTGTAGCCCACAACGGGGTTGTCATCGATGAACCAGGCCGGATTTGCATAGAATATCATCGAGCGTTTGAACTGTTTCTCGATCTCCGCTCTGAGCATCTCGCATATCTTCTTGAATTCCGCCGGTTGCCTCTTCGAATACGCGATGACAGGATCGCTCCGCACTGCTTTTTTCGTTCCCATGACAGCCTCCTCATCACCTGTTGTACGCGGGGACACCACCGCCAAGCGAATGCATCATGCTATCGATAATGTACGAATCTACGCGACTGCGGCAAATGAATATTCCGGCAGTGTCCGTTATCCTATGGCATCCGCGCAGCGCGCACAGAGCTCAGGATGCTTCGCGTTCTTCCCGACATCGTCACGCCTGCCCCAGCAGCGCGGGCATTTGGGCTTGGTACTTTCCTTGACGAGCATGAACGTGTTCTCGCCTTCGTGATATGATGCATCGTGCGTGTCGACAAGGGTGACCGCGCTCACGATGAACACTTCATTGAGCGCGTCCTTAACTGCAGCCAGCGCATCCTTCGTCTCCGGATGTTTCGGGTGCACGAAAAGCTCTCCCTCGAGCGATTTACCGACAACACCTTTCTCGCGCGCAAGTTCAAGCGCCTTGAGCGCCTCGCTTCTCAGTTCGAACACGGCATCCCATTTCTTCTCGAGCGCCGCATCGATGAGCTTTTCGTCCGCATCCACCCACGTGGTAAGCTGCACCGGCGTATCGGTCTTCCGGTATGAGCGGTATATCTCTTCGGCGGTGAACGGAAGCACCGGGGCGCAGATGCGCACGAGCGCCTCCAGTATCGCAAAGAGCACCGTCTGTGCGCTTCGGCGTGTCGCCGATCTCTTTCCGTCGCAGTACAAGCGGTCTTTGAGTATGTCGAAGTACGTGCTCGAAAGCTCGGTGTTGCAGTAATTAACGAGCCGCTGGAAATAGACATGGAATTCGTACGTGTCGAGTTTTTCCGTCACATCCTTGACGAACGAATGAAGCCGTGAAAGCTCCAGCCGATCGACCTCGGTCAATTCCCTGACCGGCATCGCGTCCCTGGCCGTATCGAAATCGTTGAGATTGCCGAGGAGATAGCGGAACGTATTCCTTATCTTCCGGTATGCGTCGGCGGTCTTATCGAGAAGATTCTTGCCGAGACGGAGATCTTCCTTGAAATCCTCGCTCATCACCCACAGACGCAGTATATCCGCGCCGTATACCTTCGTTACTTCGTCGGGGGCGACGGCATTCCCCGCGCTCTTATGCATGGGCTTGCCCGTTTCATCGAGCATCCAGCCGCTCGTGATGAGCGTGCGATACGGCGGCTCACCGCGAAGCGCCATCGACGGCCATATCGATGCCTGGAACCAGCCGCGGTATTGGTCGTTCCCTTCTATGTACACATCGGCAGGCACGGAGAGATCGGGGTGCTTCTCGAGGACGGCGAAACTGGAAACGCCGGAATCGAACCACACATCGAGTATGTCGTTCTCTTTCTGAAAATCGGTACCGCCGCATTCGCATTTCGTCCCGGCAGGGAGAAGCTCGCTGACCGGTGCGCTGAACCACACATCGACGCCTTTTTGTTTGACGATGGCGGCTACATGCAATGCGGTTTCTCTCGTCAGGAGCGTCTTTCCGCATTTCGTGCAGTACATAGCCGGTATCGGTACGCCCCAGGCGCGCTGACGCGAGAGACACCAGTCCGGACGGCCGGAAAGCATATTGCCCATGCGCACATTGCCCCATTTCGGATACCATGTTATGCCGTCAAGCGTGGCAAGCGTTTTTTCGCGGAGCCCCTCGTGATCTATCTTCATGAACCATTGCTCGGTGGCGCGGAATATGAGCGGCGACTTGCATCGCCAGCAATGCGGATACGAGTGCGATATCTTTTCCGTAAAGTACAGTATCCCTTTGGACGTGAGAATATCGATGACCTTTTGGTTCGCATCCCACACCAGAACGCCTTTCATCTCGGGGAATTCGTCGGTGAATTTTCCCTGTCTGTCTACAGGCGAGAGCACGGGGAGCCCGTACATGAGGCCGGTCTGATAATCTTCCTGTCCATGGCCGGGCGCAGTATGCACTATGCCGGTACCGGTATCGAGCGTAACATAGTCGGCGAAGACAACGGCCGATGCGCGGTCTATGAACGGATGGCGGATCGAAAGCGATTCTATCTCTTTGACGGAAAGATCGACCGTCGGCACCGATGCTTTATCGATCTCCTTTTTTGCGAGCACGGTCTCGAGAAGACCTTTGGCGAGCACGCACCATGCGCCCTCGAATTTTGCCGCCACGTATTCGAAGTTCGTGTTGAACGCGCAGGCGGTATTTGCGGGAAGCGTCCACGGCGTTGTCGTCCATATGAGGACATAATTCGGCGCATCCTTGGTCTTATCGTTCACCGGCTTCGTCATCGGGAATTTCACGTACACCGACGGAGAGGAATGATCGGCATATTCCACTTCCGCTTCGGCGAGCGCCGTTTCGCAGTCCGGACACCAATGTATGGGCTTAAGCCCCTTGTACACATAGCCCGTGTCGACAAGGCGGGCGAACGCATCGACGATAGCCGCTTCATATTCATGGCTCATCGTGAGATAGGGCTTCTCCCAATCGCCGATGCACAGGAGCCGCTCGAACTGCTTGCGCTGTATGGCGACATATTTCTCCGCATATTCGCGGCACATCTTGCGCAGTACTTCCTGCGGGACGGTCTTGTTCTTTTCTTTGAGCTTCTTCACCACATGATGTTCTATCGGAAGACCATGGCAGTCCCAGCCGGGGACGAACGGCGTGTCGAAACCGCGGAGATTCTTGTAGCGGACTATCACATCCTTCAATATTTTATTGAGTGCGGTGCCCATGTGTATGTCGCTGTTGGCGTATGGAGGACCGTCGTGGAGTATGAATTTCGGCTTGCCTTTGCGGGCATCGCGCATGGCCTGATAGATGCCGCTTTTCTGCCACTCAGCGAGGATCTCGGGCTCACGCTGGGCGAGGTTCGCCTTCATAGGGAATTTCGTATCCGGGAGATTTATCGTGCTGCTGTAATCGCCGGCCATGGGATAACCTTCTTCGTGTCAGTGTGGAAAAGCGGTATGATTATACGCGTGACAGGTGTTTTTTTCAACCTCATCCCCGACCACCCAAAAATGAAGATCGAACTGCGAAAATAACGAAGGACACGAAAATAATGGATAACGTTACTCCTCCGGGATTGACGGTTTCTGCTTGCAGGAATATACTTGCATACATGACAGCAAGACACCCCGCATAGAACATGAAATACCGCGCAGACACCAGCGATCATTTTTACCGTACGGCCCGTAGTAATGCATCACGCATGCTCGTTCCCCGTTTCATTCATATCGGAAAAATGCGTCATCGCAGCGCATGGTCGTATCCGGCGCACATGCATCGATGCAATGAATGCTTCCTCGCGATCGAGGGTTCCGCTCTTGTTTCCATCGACGGTGAAGAATATCCGGTGAATGCCGGAGGCATGTATTTTGTCATGACAGGGCAGACGCATGCCGAACGAAGCATACGTACGCCGCTCTCGTTCCACTATATGAAATTCGACAGCAGAGGTGTCTCCGGCAGCGGTGAACCGCTCGTATCCGGGCTGCCTGTAAAAAAGCAGTTCATCCCGAGTACTCCTGCAAAGATCGCAGAGCTGTTCGCGTGTATCGCAAAGGAAGCGCAGGAAGATAAGCCGGGCGCGAAGGATATCATCGATGCCGAGATACTGGCGCTTATCTGGCATATACGTAGAGCCGTAAAGGCCATTGACAGCACGGAAGGGACGATGCGCCAGCTCGCTATCGTCGAAGCCGCGCGTGAATATGCCGCAGAGAACCGTTCGCGGACGATACGGCTCGATGAGATAGCCGACGCCTGTGCAGTATCACCCGATTATCTCGGCCACCTTTTCAAGGAGCATGTCGGTGCGTCGCCGCTCAAGTATGCGATGAGCGTACGGATCGAAGAGGCGAAGCGTCTCATCGGCGTATCCGGTCTGAGCGTATCCGAAGCGGCGCACGCGCTCGGATTCAGCAGCGTGTTCCACTTATCAAGGAAATTCAAACAATACGCACAGTGTTCACCCACCGTCTGGGCCGGCAGAGCACAGCAAAAATCACGAAAGCGGTAACGAACAAACAAATAGCGGGATCGTATATCGTCTTCGGAACTGGTTCGGCTATATTTGACCGTATGCGATCGTTAGGAGCTCCCATGGCTGGACTGTCACGATTCATTTACGGCACGCAGTACTACCGCGCTCCGACGCCGCTCCCGTCGGAATGGTCGACTGATATGGACGGGATGAAAGCCGCTGGTCTCGATGCGTTCCAGATACGCATACAGTGGCGGTGGAATGAGCGCACCGAAGGTCAATACCGCTTTGATGATGTTGACGAACTTTTTGACCTTGCCGAGAAGAACGGACATTCCGTCATCGTGAAATTCCTCATGGAAACGGCGCCGGATTATATATTCAAAAATTACGGCGGCACACGCATCGGCCTTGACGGCATACCGCTCTCCCCCGGGGCGCACGGCGCATACTATGTCGGCGGCTGGTGGCCCTGTTTCGATAATCCTGACGTGATCCGGTTCGCAGAACGGTTCGTCCGCGTTTTTGCAGAACGGTATAAGAGCAGGAAAAACCTCCTTTTCTGGAACATCTGGAACGAACCGGTGAGTCGCCCCATCGGTGAATGCAGCTGCGAGCATTCACGCAGCGCGTATCGTGCATGGCTTACGAAGCGCTACGGGACGATAGAATCGCTCAATGACACGTTCGGTAAATGCTGGGGCTCGTTCGACACCATCGATCCTCCGGGGATGGCGTACGATTATGCGGAACTTTTCCTGTGGCGCACCTGGTCGCTTTCCGCGGTAGCCGCACGTCTGTCGTTCATGTACGCCGCGGTGAAGTCGGCGGACAGCGGACATCCGATAATGTCGCATGTCGGAGCCTGCAGTGTCGTACAGGATGTGGCGCAGGGCTCCGATGACGTTCAGAACTCGGCAGCCGTCGATTTCTACGGCATGTCATACACGGTGTATTCCGTCGGGTCCGTGCGATCGCAGGCGATACCGTTCATGCTGTGCGATTGGATGCGTTCGGTATCGCCGTATTTCTGGGCGTATGAACTGTATCCCGATTGGCGCAATTGGGGCAAGCCCTGTTCAATAGAAGACTACCGGTTCAAGGTCTTGTCGGCATTAGCGGGCGGGAGCAAGGGGCTCTTGTATTGGCAGTACCGCTCGGAGCGGCTCGGCAATGAGGATGATCTTTCCGGCCTCGTGAACATCGATGGAAGCTTTCGCGGCATTACCCATGAGTGTGCGCACATTTCAAGTGTCATAAAAAAGCACGGCGATCTTCTCATGCGGGCGAATGTCGTCGATGACCCCATCGGCATCGTCTACGATCTTGACAGCGATATGATAAGCCGCATCGAGAATACCGGCAATAATGCCGGACCGCGCGGGTTCTGGTCGTTCGAACTGTGCGGCGGATATCCGTACCTGTATAAAAAGTCGCTCATGGGGATATACGCGCTGCTCCGGGAGATGGGCTATGTACCTCGTTTCATCGACAGCCGATCGCTTGCGGAAAAGTCCGCTGGCGTGAACGTCCTCTATCTACCGCAGATGTACATGGCTTCCGAAAGAACACTCGCCGCGCTTGAAGCGTTTTCCGCGCGCGGCGGGCATATCATCGCCGAGGAGGGCGTCGGGCTCAGACAGAAGAACACCTGGCTTCATTCCAATTGGCCGTCGGACCGCTGCAAGAAGCTGTTCGGCGCAGAAATAGTCGAACGAGTGCGTGCTGAAAAAGGGGGCGCATGCATGAACGCTCACGGCGTCCGTGTTCCCGCGTACGGTTTTGTAAGCTCGCTTATCCCGAAGCATGGGAGATCGTTCGCTTCCTGGTGCGACGGACGATCGGCGGGTGTATCGGGACAGAACACCATCATCGGTACGGCGTTCGGGGCATCATTCATCGACTGGCTCGGCGACAGACCGGCCGGCGATACGAACGCTTCGCCGCATGCCGTAATGCTCATGCGTATACTCTCCGGATACGGGATCGCATCCGGACGATCCGCCAGGAACGGTGTGTATACGCGGGACTTGACCGGCGGCGAGCGTACGATGACGTTCGTATTCAATCGCACCGCGAAGCGGCAGCGTGCACGGCTGCCGGAGGGGGCTGACGTATGTTCACCAGCGGGCGGCGATCGGAAGCGAAGAGGGCTTATCGAGATTGCCCCATTTGATTCCGCGGTGTATATTCATTGAACGAAGAGTCCCTAGAAAGACCGGCAAGGAGCAGTGCAATGACATACCTATCGAGACCGATGCACCGCATTGGCGCTGCATTGTCACTGGCCGTCATGTCGATGTTTCTCATTGCCGGAAATGATCCGGTCCTTCTTAAGGACGACCTGCAAAAGTACGCGGACGATAGCGATGGTGCTCCGGAATGGCGGACGGCGAAAGGAACATGGAGCGTCGGGAGCGGAGCATGTACGTCAGTCAAGGGACTCGATGCCCTTCTCTGGCGCGAACTTCCCGGTTCCGGCGGATATTCATTCTCGGCAAAGGTAAAAGCGGTCGAAGGAAAAATGTCCGGAAGCGGTGTGGCCGCCGGCATGCTCGACGGGAGGAACGGCTACGTGTTTTTCATCAGCGCAAAGCAGACGGCGCTGCAGAAAATGGAGAACGGCGTGCGCTCGGATATCGTTGCGCGCTTGAGCGAAACGCATGCAATGGATACTTCATATGAACTTACGATAACGATCAGGAGCGGCATTGCATCCGCATTCGTCGACGGTGTTAAAAAATTCGAGGTGAAGGACGCCTCGTTCACCGGGCGCGGAGCAGGCGTCTGGTCATATGAACCGGGCGTTCGTTTCAGCGATATTTCGGCGATAAATGTTTCTGCTGGAGATAGGACCATGGACAGTGTACAGAAAAGTGCAGGTATAACCGTTCACAACAAAGGCATCGGCGGGAACAATACAAAGCAGGGGCTATCCCGCATGGAGAGCGATGTGCTTGCGCTCGATCCGACCCATGTCGTTCTGTATTTCGGCATGAATGACAGCGTGAACTCGGGCAATGCAGTAGCGCCGCAAACGTATCGTGAAAATCTGACGACGATGATCGCTCGTGTGCGGGAGAAAGGCGCGCTTCCCGTGCTCGTCACCATCACGCCGGTCATCGAGGCATATCTGCTCTCCCGTCATAAGAAAGAATTCTTTGCCGATGGGTCGCCGAACGCGAAGATAGACGCATACAACAACATCGTGCGCGAAGTGGCGGCTGAACAAAAAGCGGCGCTTGTCGATCTGAACGCGGTCTTTCGTTCGCGCGGCGAACCGAAAGAGGACAAAACATCGCTTCTCCGCAACAAGGCGAACTCGGCGGCCGACGGTGTGCACTATATGCCGGAGGGGTATGCGCTCTTTGCGGCGGAAGTCGCTAGGGCGATCGGTACAATAAAAAAAGGCGATATCATCGTCTGCTTCGGCGACAGTCTCACCTTCGGCGCCGGCATGAAAGGCGAAGGCACGATAACCGGTGATGCGTATCCGGCGTATCTATCGCGCCTGGTGAACGCTGAGGTAAGCACATCGCGTGCCGAACTTGCGAACGAGCATATCCGCATCGCGCTCCTGCCGCCAGCCGAGGGGGGCAGCATTGCGAGCATTCGCAGCGCGAACGGCGTCGAATTCATCAATGCGAAGGTGCCGCCGCTCTGGGAGATCGAACTCCGCAGCATACATTCACGCCCTGCCGCATCGACGGTGGCCCTCTCGCTCGACCCCGAGCAGGATGACCGCGTGGCATCAAAGGATGATGCGGGCGGCGATACCCTCACCATGCGGGCTGGCGCGCTCAAGGCGGACTGTTCAAGCGAGACATCGAAAGGTTCGATAACGTATCATTGGAATAATATGGCTGTCGGCGCTGAAAGCGGCGTTCTCGATGTGTGGGTATCGATATCGCTCGCTCCGGGCGATGCATTCCTCAGGAGCACAGCGGGCATCATCAATCGCAGCAAGAACTATACCGTGTTCTATCTGACAGCGCCCATCGTCGGGGGGGTATATCCATCCGATAAGGATACCTCGCGCGACAGACTTGCAACACCGGCTTCCGACGGGCGTCTCATCCATGATCCGATACACAACGGCGTGCTCGGTCAGAAGCGGCGATTTCAGCCCAACCGCTCCGGCCACAGCATGCAGTTCGATGCGTACTATCACAACGGCGAGGGGCTGTATCTCGGCTGCTTCGACGGAGCGGAGAACGCGAAACGCTATGTGCTCGCCGCGGACGAGGGCGGGATCTCATGGGCCGTCGTTCATGTGCCGAATAACATGAAGAAGGTCCCCCAGGAGTGGTCGACTCCATACGAAACCGTTATCCGATGTTTTTCAGGGGATTGGTACGATGCGGCGCGCATCTATCGTACATGGGCGCTTACGCAGACATGGACTGCCGAAGGACCGCTCGCAACACGGACGATACCGAAGTGGTTCAAGGATATCGACGAATGGCTGCTCTGGGGCGTGAACAAGGATCAATCGCAGATATACGGCGATAAAATGAAAGCGCTCGTCAGCGGCATGAACACGGGGCTTATCACCTACAATTGGTCGAGGACGCATGAGCTTGAAAAAGAGACGCCGGATGTTTTCCCCATCGATGCGGCGACCGAAACGTACATGGCGAAAGCGAAAGCAGCGCACTATCCGCTCATGGGATATCTGCAGGGCATTTGCTGGGACACGAATGCAGCGAGCTTTCAGGAAGACAACGGCATGGACCATACCGTGCGTAATCTGTACGATCAGCGTGTTGTCTGGCCACTCGGGAAATTGACGCCAGCGATAGCATATCCGGGAGAGACGTGGACAAAACGCCTCAAGGCTGCGGTGGAAAAAATGGCGGCGGCCGGTTTCAAGTCGATATATCTTGATTCCGGGAATCACGGCGGCACGTATCTTAACTTCAATCCGCTTGAGAGCACCGACAGCGGCGGCGGTACCGGCTACATTCACGGACAGCGAAAGCTCATACGCGAGCTCAAGAACGCGGCGCGGAGTATAGATCCGGATGTATGCTTTACCGCGGAAAGTTTTTGGGAAGGGAATATGGCGGAGCTTGATGCCTACATGTCATGCAATACGACGTTCCAGTATCTTCACAAGGACCATGCGTTCCCCATTCCGCTCGCGCATGCCGTGTATCATGACCGCACAATATTGTATTCCGCGTGGGTGAACAGGCAGGACGTTGAGCAAAAGGACGCGATGGGCTATGTCGCAAAGTTCGGTCAGATATTCGTCTGGGGCGTAAAGGCCGGCTGGAACATCCCAAACCTGTTCCTCACCTATAAAAACAGCGATATCGCGTATGAATCCTCACGGCGCAGATATGAGGCATACGCAGCATCGAAGCAATTCCTTCTCTACGGCGATATGCTTCGTGAACCGGCGCTGGGGGGAACTCCCGCCGTCGATGTGAAATGGTATCGCGGGTGGAGCGATCAGTGCTATGATATCGAAATGCCCGCCGTGCTTGCTTCGGCATGGCGTTCGCCCGAGGGCGAGCTCGGCATCGCATTGTACAACATAAGCCCCGCGGCGCAGAACGTCTCATTCACGCTCAGTGAAAGTGATCACGGCATTGTAAAAGGAAAGAATTATTCGCTTTCCGGCGGATGCATGAAATACGGTTCTGCGGGCGCAACATCATCGAAGGACGGCATCGTCGTTACCTGCAGGATCGATGCGCGCTCTCCGTTCACGGCGTCCGTACGATGAGCCCAATGATGTGCCGTATTTACTTCAAGGACAATGCGATGTACATTGCATCAACAATAAAATCCGGCAAAGGAATTCGTATGCTACAACGGATAATGATGCTTATTCTGATGTGTCTCCCGCTGGCAGCGGAGTCGCGCCTGGTAAAAGAGAATTTCAACGGCGGAAAGATCGAGACGGCCGGGGCGCTCCTTCGCGGCGAAGGGCTCGCGGACGACGACCGCGGCGGGAAATGCATGAGCGGCGGCATGCTCGCCTATTTTCCGATGTCGAAATACTGGAACCCGAAACAGGGCACCGTCGAGTTCAGGATAAAGCTGCTTGCCCCGTCAACCGATCCCGCCGTAGACAATTGGGCGATGTTCCGCGCAACTGCCCCGATCGCCGGGATAAGCGAAAAAGATTCGTTCGCGCATTCGTTCAGTGTCATCAACGGGTGGGGCGCGGGTCTTTTTCTGCTTGTGAGCGATAAAGCGGGCGTTCGACAGATGATAAAGTACACAAAAATAACAGCATGGCAGACGAATGAGTGGCATCATATCGCGTTCACGTGGAAGATAGATAATCCGGGAAGATCGTCCATCGCGTTCTATGTGGATGGCTCGCCTGCGGGCATCGTAAAGGACGTTGCCATTGAGCAGGATGATGATGCATGGAAAGCGGTCATGGCGGTCGAGCCGACGGATATACAAGCGCATGACAGGTACAGTGTCCGCGTCGGAAGCGTGTACACAAAAAAACATGCCGGATGCATCGATGATGTCAAGATATACGATTTCCCCCGTTCCTATGCGCAGCAGAAATAGATCAGCGAAAGGCGGAATGACCATGAGGAACATTATCCGGGCAGCGTTCATCGTCATCGCCGGCGTGCTTTCGCTCGGTGCCGAAAATCTCATCATTGAGAATTCATCGTTCGAGGTCGGGCGTGCGGGATACGACGCGAACCCCGGCGTATTTATCCGTAACTGGGACCGTTTTGTCATGCCGGCGGTGACCGGAGAAACGGCGGCGCACGGCGCAAAGTCGCTTAAGATCATGAATCCGTCCGGCATGGATGCAGTACAGGTGTTCTTTCCGGCGCTCTCGTTCAAGGAAAAAACGCACATAGTCATTTCATTCTACGCGAAAGCAAGTGTCGCGAACACTCCGGTACTTGTGGCGTTGAAGTCCGGGTGGAAGAATGTTTTTCAAAAAACGATGTTGGTTCCCACGCAATGGACAAGGATGGTCGCTGAATTCGATGTCGCCGCTGATGTTGTGAAGGAAACGCAGGGCGGCACGCATGGCATGTATGCACTCGGATTCGACCTGTTTTCCTCGTCCAAACCGGTGTTCGAGACGGTGTGGCTCGACGGCATCCAGATCGAAAAGAACGTGCTCGCCGAATATGCACCGGCAGTACGGATCGATGCCTCCATAGATATGTCCGACTTCGCCAGCCGGCAGACACTCATCTATACCGTCGGTGAAATACCGCAGGCGGATATTTCCGCTGCGGTGTACGGGGGCGGCAGTACGGCCGATGCCGTGATAACCGTGACCGATATGCTGAACGGCACTGTCGTGTCGCGCATGCGTGCGGCAATGCAGCTCGATGCGAAGGGACTCGGCAGCGCGCGCATAGACCTTCCTGCCGTTGAACGAAGACAATACCGTATTGAAGCTGTCGTTACCGCGGGGACGGAAAAAGCAAAAGCGCAGCGTATGTACGGCGGTATAAAGGACCTGAGTACCGGTCTCACATCGAAGCGTTTCGGCGGAAGCATTGAAACAATGGAAGTTGCACGGTCATGGTACATGGCACCGGCCGATCCCAGCTATCGGATGGCGGCATGGCGGGTGCATCCGGACGTGTATGCCAAACTCGCGAAAAGCATCGGCTGGCAATGGATACATTTCTACGGTCAGGTGGAAATGAAAATGATCAATGATGTCAAGGGCGTATATCAGTGGGATGATGCGGACTTTTGCGTCGACCTCTACCGCAGGTACGGCTTCGAACTCATGGCCCTCCCCACGGGGCAGGGCGATTATCACCAGTGGTATTTTGGACCGCAATGGACGCTTACCGGACCGAAAAGTCTCGGCGGCACGAGCGGGGGTAAAGACAAGCCGCGCATGGACCCCGATGCATTCGGGAAATTCTGCTACGATGCCGCACTGCGGTACAAAGGGAAGATAGATCACTGGGAATGCTGGAATGAGCCCGGTGTGAAGATGCGCGAAGCCGAATATCTGACGCTTCTGAAAGCGTGCTACACAAACATTAAAAAAGCGAACCCCTCCGCGACCGTGCTGGGACTGACCGGCACGTGGGATATCGGCGGGGATCTGTACGGCTGGGTTAAGAACTGCCTGAAGATCGGCGCGGGCGATTTCATGGACGCGATCGCAGTGCACGGCTATCACACGAAAGACCGCGACTATGTCGGACAGGTGCAGGCGATGGCGAAAAAAATATCCGGCAAGGACTTCCGGATATGGGATTCGGAATCCGGCAAGACCATGTTCGATGATTACGGCTATCCGAACTATTTCAGACCGGAATCCGGGTCCCGCAGTGATCATCCGTTCGACCACAGCATCATATTCATGTCAAAGCATTTTGCGAATGAACTGGCCAACGGCATAGAACGGCAGAGCTGGTTCAATCTGGACGCCTACGGTATCTGGCTGGGTTCGCCGCAATTCGGGCTCATCAATTTCGACGGCTCGCCGAACGCCGCTATGATGGGCCAGAATTTCATGATAGAGATCTACGATACCGCAAAAATATTCCGTGAAGTACCGGTGGAAGGGAATACCGTCGCCTATGTGTTCGATCGGCCGAAGGGACCGTTCGCCGTATACTGGAACGATGCATTGGATACCGAGGGTACGCTTCCACTCACGGGAATACGCGTTGCCGACATGATGGGCGGTGAAATTGATGTGCAGACGGCCGCGGGAGGGACGACCATAAAGATCGACAGGAGACCGCGATACATCTTTGCAAAAGGCGTCAGTGCAGAGGCATGTGCGCTCGCCGTTTCAAAAATGACCGTGAAAGGCCTCAGCCCGATCAAAATTGAGCGGACGATACTGTCGTTGTCAGGGCCGACACCGGTGCTCCTCGCTTCGGTAAAAAACGCCGGGCAGCAGCATCAGCTATGCGTTGCATCCGTACAGCGCAAGCCTTCGTGGATACCATCCTGGCCAGCGGAAGAAGAATTCACGATACCGTCATTCGGCAGCAAGGATATTGCGTTCACGTTTCCCGTCAGCATTCCCGACGATGATAACGGAATGATACTATCCGTTGAAACGCTGAAAGACACGCTGTTCGTCACTGTCCCCCTTGCGATGATCGGTGCGGATCGAACGGCGGAACCGATCACGGTCGACGGACAGGCGAATGAACCCGTGTGGCAGCGGCGGTATACTGTCGGAACATTGGCGGCAATGAGCGCTGCCTATGATGACAAGGCCGTCTATTTCCTCTTTACCGTAAAAGACAATGAGATCGTGAATTTCCGCGAGTTCACCGGCACAAAACCGCTTGAAAGCTGGCAGACGGATGCGGTCGAGCTTTTTTTCGATCTTGACCGCGAAGGGGATATTACAAAACCGATTTTTGACCGCGATGATCTGCAGCTTGTCTGTACCGTGAAAGGGACCTCGTCAAAAGGCGAGGTCCTCAAAGGACCGCTGTCATTCGCCGGGAATAAAGCATTTCCCGCTGAACACGTTGCCATGAAAACAACGCGTTCAGCTGACGGCTATATCATGGAGATAGGTATTCCGTGGGATGCGTTCGCCGCGATGGGTGTCGAGCGGAAAAGCAGCATCGGGTTTTCGGCGGCGATACGGGATATGGATAAGAATTTTCAAGAACGGGGCCGGGCGTTCTGGAGCGGGAATGATAATAATTATAAAGACACATCGCGGTTCGGACTTTTGATCTTCCTTCCCTGACGGCGTCCGCTCAATCATGGATCGTCATACGCAATCTACGGTGCGTCGGAGAACCCATAGTATAGCAGGCGTTCGAATGGCGGGAGAACGGACGGATCGGCAAAATCCCGGTATCTGGCAGACAGCACGGCAGCCATGGCTAACAGCTGTCTGGCCCGCGCTGCATCGAACATGCCCCCGCGATGATGTTCTGCGTCGAAGGCCGCAAGCGATCGTGCGAATTCCGCATGCGTTTTTCTGCCGGCGGCGTAGGGAATGGTGAAATCGAGCGCGTCAAAGATAGTCTGCCCGTTCGCCGCTTTCATGTCCCCCCAATCGAGACGATGACGGCGGGCGATCAGCACCGCGGTGAGCAATCCCGCTGCACTTGCGCAATGATACTCCATCGCATCCCGCTGAACGAAGTCGATGGTCGCACCCCTCGGTACCACTTCATCCGCCCGCCTCCGCACATGCAGATCGGACAGTGCCTCCGGGAACAATTCCCGGACGGTGCCGCCGGGCAGGATGTTGTGATCGATGAGCCTTCTATATGTGTTCTCGCAATAGCGCTTCATCACCGCATCATCAAGACAGAACGCGATCGCGGCGGATAGGGCCAGATGCCGGCTGTCGAAATTCCCGTTCGGGATAAAACCTTTTTTCGCAGCAATGAATGCTTTACCCGTTTCGAACAAGAGACGCAGGAATTCCTCAATGACAGCTTTGTTCTCCGTATCGATGCTGTGCCGGACCAGATCATACCCGCCGGCGTATTTGAGAAAATATTCCTCATCGATCGGATTGCCGGTGGGCAGATACGTCCGCGCCCAGGCAAGCAGGTATCGCTCCGCGTGTTCCCGCGAAGAGTTGTCGCGGTTCAATTGATGATCCAGCCCGAACGCATTGATGGCGAGCATGTCGTCGTTGACTATGCGGGCGTCCTCTGACCCCAGATGCCCTTCTATCCTGAGCATCGTTTGAGCCGCCGGTTTTTTGTTTTTCGAATCGTTCGCAAGCCGGAACACCGCAGTAAAAAAATCGCCTGCTGCCGTATCCTTCATCCTGCGGCACTGAAGATTTGAGATAATACCCGGCGAGAAGAACATATATCCCGCGGCGAGGTCCGGCGGCGCCGACAATGCCGGCACAATGCCGCATGCAATGACAACAATGATCGCGACATTACGCATACTGATGCATTCTCCCTGCCGCCGTCAATGCATGCGCTGCATCGTTGTATTCGACATTCCCAGAAGGAAATGCGCTGAACAGCCGCCGGTGAATGACAGCTGATCGCGCGTGAGGAATTTATCGACGGTAACCGTAAGCTTTACCTGCGGCGTGATTCGCACCAATGGATGCGGCGCGAACGGGACACGCACGCTGAGCGAAAGATCAGTGGGGATGATATCCTGCAATGCGTACAGCGGGTTCACGAAAATGGTGCTGAAAAAGTTATATGACATCTGCTTTTGGAAACCGACCGCATGCCCATAATCAAAAATCACCTCTACCGGCTGGGCAAATATGATGAACGTCTCCCTGAGATCGATGACCCAGTATGCGCCGGTCTGATTCGGCGTAAGATCGTGATACACTTCAAGCGATGGGTGCGTGAAGATCGCAGGACAGCCGATGCGCCAGAATATCTCGAATGTCATTGCGCCGTAGCGCGAGACTTCCCATGCGGTGTTCTGATAGAGCGTTGCTCCGAGGACGACATTGAGATAGCGATCGAAGAATGTCCAGTCGGTGTGAAGCCGCCAGGCGATCTGATCGTAGAGCGATGTGTAATACGGGTCGCCGCGGTCCCAGAGCGCCCAGGATCCGGTCGCCGATGCATAGATGTTCAGCGGCAAAAACCCGGCTGCGAGATAGGCGATAAGCGCCGGCTCACCGTTCCCGTACATCTCGATGCCGCGCCACATATGCCGGGCCTCGACCGCAACAGCCGCCTCGGTGTACAGCCATTCGACGCACGTGTCCGTTGCGGAAGCATTCGTTCCTGCCGAGCCGTACATGGCGACTGCAGTAAAAGCGAACAGTGCTGCGATGAGCGCTCTCATGCTAGTAGTACATCCCCGGGTATGTGTACCCGTTCGATGTCGCCAGTACCGGCCCCATGTGTATCACTTCCAACTGGTCGATCGGAAGCATTGACAGGTCTATGGTATTGAACTCTTTATTGTAGCTTGGCACGTCCACATATGGATTGGAAGAATAACTTTGCGGGCTTACGCAGTAAATGCTGAATCCGCCGGAATCGCAGACATAACCGCCGTAGGTCTGCAATGCTGCCATTATCGCGCGCTGATACATATCCGTATTGGAGAGGGACGTAATGACAAATGCCGGTTTGAGGCGTATGAGCGCACCCATCGGTATTGCGCCGGTTTCATCGCTTCGCCCATCCGAATATGTGGCAGGCGCGACGGGGCCTCCCTTTTTTGTGTTCGCCCAGGATATGACGAGCGCATGCCGAATGTTCGTTGCGAACAGTTCCTGCGGCCAGATGAGCCCTGCGAGGAGCGAAAACCCTGAGGCTCGTGCACTTATGAACGGATTGACCCCGTTCCCGGCAAGACTGAATATCGCAGCATTCCCTGCCACCCAGCGTCCGTTGAGAATTCGCATCTGCCAGAACTCATACGAATACCCTCCCGCGGCATCGATAATGGCAACATGACTGTCGGATTCATTGTGCGGGAGCATGTATGCCGGTATCGGGACATTGCGTATGCCGGTGTTCGGCGGATAGACGGCATTGACCGGCACATTATATCGCGCTGTCGATGCATCGGCATAGCATACGGCGGTATGCGGATTGGCGGTCGGCGTTCCCTGCGGTCGGTTCCTCACCATATCCGCGATCATGACAGCGGAATTGGCATCGATGTTCGTTACTGCAGGGATCGGCTGATACCAGAAAATAGAATTCGTCGGGGTGAAAAAGAACATCGGCACCGCAGAGGAACTGAAGGGCACGGTCGGCGGCTGAAACACGCTGCACGAAACGGCAGCTATCAGTACTGATAGTGCGAGTACGAGTCGATAGAACATGACAGCATCCTTTTATTTGTGGCATATGTAACCATCGCTCAGTGTAATAGTGAAATACACTGCGGTCAAAATAGTATCGTTGTCAAATAAGTACTGGATTATTGGCGCGTTGAGCAGTATAGTATGCGTACCGAGCCGCCGCTTACGGCGGCAAGTACAGGAAATCGAATGCCGAAAGAGAAAGAGGCCAGCCGTAAACGCTACCGCGCGTTCATCAAGGAGAAGGGTCTGTTCGGGGACAAGGACGGTCCCGAAGACGAGAAAAAAGACGCCCCTCCTGCGGACAAGGGAAAACCGGATGCCGCGGCGTCGGACGATAAACCCCAGGATAAGCCGAAAAAGCCGATAAAGACAACGCTTCTGCGATACTTCGCGGAACTGAAAATGCGCCGTTCGCGTATCGTGTTCATACTCGTGATGATACTCGTGAATACGCTCCTGCAGGCGGTCATGCCGTGGTCGGGCAAATTCATCATCGACAATATACTCTCGCTGCGCGATCTCAGCGTGCTCGTGGCGTTCTGCGCCGTGCTCCTGTGCATCGGCGTTTCCAACGTAGCGCTCAACTTCATGCAGGACTACATCATCAATACCTTTCTCGGCACTATCGTGACGAATATAAAAAGAAAAATGATGCAGCACCTGCAGGTCATGCCGCTGGAAAAGGTGCAGGAGCTTAAGGTCGGCGGCATCATCTCGCGTCTGCAGAACGATGCGGAGCGCATGTCGGCGCTCCTGCAGATGGGCCTCTTCAGCCCCTTTCGCGCGATTCTCATGCTCACGGTCGGATTAGGATCGCTCTTCTTCCTCAACTGGCGGCTTACCCTCGTCTGCCTCGTCTTCGCCGCTGTCGTCGTCGTCGCCGCCTATTTCATCTTCAATACCATGCGCCGCTTCCATAAGAAGCTTCGCGAGGAGGTGTCCGCGCTCACTGCGCGCCTCTCGGAGACATTCTCCGGGATACAGGTGGTGCGCGCGTTCCGCCGCGAGCGGTCGGAGTCGTTCAATTTTGTCGTCGATAATCAGTTCATCTACCGGAAATATCTGCACGGCAACAGCATCAGCATGGTCGTTCACCGCGTTATCTGGGTCATATACTGGTGCATGCTCGTGGCGGTCTATCTCTACGGCGGCTACCATGTCATCACCAACCGCATGTCGATAGGCGGGCTCGTCGTGTTCATATCGTTCATCGACTGGCTGTTCCAGCCTATTTTCATGATCATGTCATCGTTCGCCGAGATGCAGGTCTCGCTCGCCTGTGTCGAGCATGTGTTCGAGCTCCTTGATGAACCGCTCACCATAACCGATGCGGCGAATGCGAAGAGCGTCCGCACGATAGCGAAGGCCATCGTGTTCGAGAAGGTCGAGTTCGCCTACCCCAACGGGACGAAGGCGATAACCGATCTCGATCTCACCATCCCCCGCGGGCGCATCACCGCGCTCGTGGGTCCGAGCGGCGCGGGAAAAAGCACGATCACCAATCTTGTGATGCGCTTCTACGACGTCACCGGCGGACGGATACTCATCGACGGTGAGGATATTCGCAACTGCACGCTCGGTGCCTACCGCGGGCTTTCAAGCCTTGTGCTGCAGGACACCTTCCTGTTCGACGGCACGGTGATCGACAATATCGCATATGGAAAACCCGATGCGACGCTCGCAGAGGTCATCGCCGCGGCGAAGACGGCGCATTGCCACGAGTTCGTCGATACGCTCGAGAAGAAATACGAGACTGTCATCGGCGAACGCGGCGTGAAGCTTTCCGGCGGGCAGCGTCAGCGGCTTGCGCTCGCGCGCGCGATACTCACCGACCCTGAGCTTCTCATCCTCGATGAGGCGACGAGCAATCTGGACTCGGAAAGCGAGGAGCTTATCCAGGACGCGATGAAGAAGATATTCGCCGGGCGTACGATCATCGTCATCGCCCATCGCCTGTCAACGATCATGGACGCCGACAATATCGTGGTGCTTGAAAAAGGGAAAAAGGTCGAGGAGGGGACGCATCGCGGACTGCTTAAGCGCAAAGGCCGTTATCATAAGCTGTACATGACACAGATGAAAAAATCGGTGCCGACGGTGCTGCGCTGGGAAGACACCGACAAGAAAGCCGAACCGAAGGAGGCGTAATGAAGCTCATTCGCATAGCGACAGTGTTCCTGAGCGTGCTCGGGGGCCTCATGCTGGTGCTCCTCATCGCCGCGCTCACGGTGCGCATCGATTTTTCCACCGCTGCATCGGGACGCATGGAACAGCGGCAGATGATAAAAGTACGTTTCCCCGTCGCCGGCACCGTATCGTTCATCGCAACGAACCGGGTGATGAACGCCGGGGATACCGTCATCGCCCTCGATTCGGAACATGAGAAGAAACGGCTCGAACACTCGATCCGGGCAAAAGCGCTCATCGAATCCGAGATCCGCAAGGAAGCGACGCCGTACGGGACGCCGCAGCGGCTGTATACGCTTCGCCGGGATTTCGAATCGACCATGCAGGACATCCTTGCCCTCGAAGGGACGATAACGCAAAAGACGTTCACCGCGCCGTTCGCCGGGAAGGTGATCGGCACCTACGTGCGGCCCTTCGACAGTGTCGAGGCGAACAGCGTTGTCATGCTCTTCGCCGACAATGCACGATACATCTTCAGAGCGCGCATCACCCAGAGTTCGCGGCCGGACATCGCCATCGGCTCTCGGGCGTTCATTCGTCTCGATAATTTCTCATACCAGACACATGGAAAGATACCGGCGTTGGTCGAGGACATCTCATCGGTGATCGATACGAATGGCGAGATATCGTATACGGTGAACCTCACGATCGTCTCGAATTCGCTGCCTGTCGTGGAAGGATATACCGGGACAGCGGACATCGTCATCTATCACGGGACCGCCGCGGGGTACCTGTTTCATTCAGCGATCAAGTGATCGGTCCTCGCTCGAGCTCTGTACTCAGTATCTTCGGGGAGTGATGTCGCCCGCTTCGTGTGCGCTGCCGGCCATCTCCGCCTTCTTCTCAAGATAGTACGTATAGTCACCGTCATAGCGCCGCATCGCGCCGTGGTCTATCTCAAATACCGTGTCGACGATATGTCTGAGAAAATATCGGTCGTGGCTTACGATCATCACTGTGCCGTCGAATTCCTTGAGCGCGTTGAGTAGTATCTCGCGGCTTTCGATGTCCAGATGATTCGTCGGTTCGTCGAGTATGAGGAAATTGAGCGGTTCGGCAAGGAGGAGCGCAAGCATCACGCGTGTCTTCTCGCCGCCGGAGAGCACCGATATCTTCTTTTCGACATCGTCGCCCGAGAAAAGGAAGGCGCCGAGGAGATTCTTGATATAGCCCACGGTCTGTGTGTTCAGATGCGATGACACCTCTTCGATGACAGTGCGGTTGGGATCGAGTATGTCAGACGAATACTGGCTGAAATACCCGAGCTTCACGCTTGCCCCGAGCGTGCACATGCCCGCGGTCGGCTCCGTCTGCTCTGCGATGACCTTAAGGAGCGTCGATTTCCCCGCGCCGTTCACGCCGGTTACGGCTATCTTGTTCAAACGCTTCACCTGCGCGGTGATACCGCTGAACACAGGCCGTACCTTTCCATCGGGGAGCGGCCATGATTTCGCGAGACCATCCATCGACACGACGATATCACCGCTTCTCTGCGAGGGTGCGAATTCGAAATGGATGCGCTTTTGCCCGGGGGGTATTTCGATGCGCTCTATTTTTTCGATCATTTTTACGCGCGACTGCACCTGCGCGGCATGCGATGCACGCGCGGCGAACTTCGCGATGAACTCTTCCTCTTTGGCGAGCATGTCCTGCTGACGTTTATACGCGGACATGAGCTGCGTGCGGCGCACTTCGCGCTCACGCATGTAGAAGTCATAATCGCCGCCGTATGTCGTTATTGTTTTTGCCGCGACCTCTATCGTGCGTGTGCACAGGCGATTCATGAATTCGCGGTCATGGCATGTCATGAAGAGCGCGCCCTTGAAATTACGAAGCCAGTCCTCGAGCCAGAGTATCGATTCGATATCGAGGTGATTGGTCGGCTCGTCCATGAGAAGCACGTCCGGCGCAAGGAGGAGTATGCGGGCAAGCGCGATGCGCATTTTCCAGCCGCCGCTGAACGATTCCACCGGCTCTCCGGAGCGGTCATCCCCGATGCCGAGCCCGG
>JBBTBY010000091.1 GCA_038043445.1 Spirochaetota bacterium | reverse complement strand
CATCGCATACACCTGCTGCCATTTTATTATCGATTCGCCGCCGATATTGAAATTGATGCCGGGGGTCACGCCGTCCGCATGCGGTGAGACCTCGGCGTTCACACCCGTACCGGGAGCACCTTTCACGCAGGGTATCCATCCCACCTTCGCGTTCAATGCGATATTATTCTCCTTCTGCATGACGAACAGAAGGAAATCGATGGCGGCCCGGCGGCGCTCGGGGTCCTTCTCCGGTGTCGCACATCCGAACTGCGTACCCGAGGCGACATCCTCGAAGCCCGGACCTGCGAAATTCTCATAGAGCCCTTTGTCCGCGGGACCGGGGAACGGATAATCGAAAACGCCGACCTCAAAGCCGTTATCCTTCCCCTGCTCGACGACCATGGGCGCATCGGCCGTCCATCCGGGAACGAATACGGCGCGCTGTTGGATGAACATGAATATCCCGTCGTCGCGGTTCAATCCGATGAAGCCGCGTACCGAATTGCTCGCAACGGCTGAGACCATGGCGAATTTGGCACGATACCCCGGATGATCGAGCGAGATAAGCCCCGTCTTCATCCCGATGTACTGTTCCACCGTGCTCACCGTGCAGTCATGATTGAAATCGATGATATCGCGCGCCTTCGTCGTTATGGGGTCGAAAAAATTCCGTTCCATGATGCTCTTCATGTGAAAATCGGAATTAGCGATGGGAACATACGGCGTTCCCGGCGCATTCGTTCTGTCGCCCGGAACGAACGTATGCCGCTTTATCTCTTCGCAGACGCGGATGAACTCCCCGAACGTTGAGGGCGGCGCCGTGCGCCCCGTCAGCTTTTTCAAAAGGCTTTTATTGTAATACATGCGCGTCAGGTGCATGGTAATGCCGATGTTCATGTATTCCTGGATGTCGGGAACATAGCCCGCCTTAAGGCCGTCCTTCGTCGTTTCGCGGAGCGCGACACCGGCGAATTCATTGTTCGCATTATACGGGTTCGGTGATGTGACATGGTCGGTGAGCGGCGTGAAATAGCGGAGATAGTAACTGATAAGAAGATTGTACGGCACAAAACCGATCTGTATCAGGTCAGGGGGCGCACCGCCGACCATCTGCGTTACGAACCACTGCCCGTACGTCGAATACGGGACTCCCACCTGCACCACGCGCACGTTCGGATGTATCTTTCGGTATTCCTTCGCGAGCTCATCGATGCCGTCGCGGAACCCCGGCTCAAGCTGCCAATGGGCTATGCGCACCGTGATGATGCGGGACCGGGCGGACTGCGGCAGGCGTATGACCATGCCTGTGCTCAGCACCTCACGCTCATTGATATCGGGATAGTTCTCATCGCACAGATGTGCGGCCGTCGTCTGAAAGTTCGATGCAATGGACACGAGCGTATCGCCCGGTTTCACCGTATAGGTACGGTCGGTCTCCAGCGTCTGCTGATTGAGATACACCGCGAGGGCTGAAACGAGGAACGCCCCGACGATAATGATAAAACCGAAATAGCGTTTGAGAAGATCGATTATTTTCGTCATGTATTTCCTCCCGGCACGATGAATATATCCTGCATCCGTCGTTTCGTAAACAGCATCAGCGCCCCGTTAGCGCTTTGGCAAGTGCGTCAAGCCGCGTCGTTCCTTCTGCGAGCGTCGGCACAAGGACCCAGCTCCCTTCGCACAGCTCATCCCACGCATAGACCAGGATGGTGTTCGCCTCGGCTGCATCGGGATTACGCGCGACCCACTGCATCGCGGAACGCACATGTTCCGTAAGTTCTTCGGGCGTCGGCTTTGTGAACCAGGGCCCTTTGTAGGATGACGATGCCTTTTCCTTTTCATCGACCAGCATGGCACGGAAATCCCAGCCCGTATTGAGCGGCGGTATGACTTTTTTTCCGGTGCTTTTATAGAGCTCCCATCGCTCCTCGTTGATCTTCATCAATTCGCGGTACGGCAGCTCCCGACCATCACCGTCGGCGGGAGCCTTCATGCTGTTGGCGGAATACGCACTTACCGCATCCAAACCGAGCTCGTCGATGTTTTTGATATGCCATGTGCTGTAGTAGATATTGCCGACAAGATAGGGATTTGCAAGTCCCGCATCGGTCGTCCTCTTTCGTAAATAGTCCAAAGACTTACGCGCTTCTTCCCATGAACCGAATCCGCGCTTACCGCCTTTCCACGAATCGACACTCTTGGGCATTTCATCCAGATAATTGATGTATACGATCGGCCTCCCGCCGGAAACCTTCTGGTACTGCATATCCTGAAAGTTGCTGACAAAGCCCGCGACGGTCATCTCCCACTCATCCTTAGGACCGAGCCACTGCGACTGTAAGAGATAGCAGTATTTGAGAAGTTTCTTTTTTTCGCTTGTGCGGTAGTAATTGAACGCATAATTGAAACCGTCCGCCATGACGAACGACTTCGGGTGATACCAGTCGAATACCCAGTAGTCCACCCCGGCTTTCGCCGCATATTCTATCTCCCGGTCGACGATGTCCTGTGTATCGCCGCGTATCTCCACAACGGTGTTCGACAGTACTTTCGCATAGAACGGCAGACGCTCATGCCATTGCTTCGGGGTCAAATAGCCCTCATACCGATTGGAAACCTTGCTGTACTTCGACCAGTCGAACCATGCATCCCAGCGTATGACGCCGACAGTCATCCGCTCCCCGTAGACGGACGCCGCGAGCAGGAGACCGAATAAAACATTGCACCTTGTTTTCATATAGAATTCCTTTCGTATATTTGTTGCCGCTTCCGCATGCTTCATCGCTGATGCTTTCAAACTATCACACATCCGCATCACCGTCACTCCCCGAGCGACGATGTCGTATCGTTCGCCTTCCCCGCCCACGGCTCGAATGTACGCCATTTCTGTCGAAGATACCTGAGCAGCGACAGCATCTCATCCGACGCAAGCGCGCGGTCATACACGATGATCTCCGCGATCTCGCCGACGAAATTATCGCCGTCCTTGCTCATGCTTCCGCCGATGCCGAGCCCTTTGCCAAGTATCGGCCCCCTTTTCACTTCCACGCTCGTATCATAGGGTTTGTCGTTCGCCACATAGATGCACCAGCTCGGAGATATCCAATCCACGGCACCGCCGTTCTTCATCGTCGTACCGTTATACATCGACAGTATGCGTCCGTACTGTGCCGCTTCCATTTCTGCCGGACACCGATGCACGGCAAAGACGGTCGCGATCTCGGCGGTCGCTCCCGACCTGAACATGCCCTTCCCCGGGTCGAAGCGCACCGCTTTCACACCGCTGGGATAGCTCACGTATTTCATTGCCGAGTTCACTGACACCGCATCGTTCCCTTTGCCGGAAATATCCTTCCACAGGGAAACAACATCGCCGCTTTTTTTCAGCGACGCGGCATTCATCGCATCGAGGTGAAGGATGCGTCCGTTCATAGGTACCCGTGCTTCGGATACCGCACGCGCGGACGACGAAGAAAAGCCCTTTCGCATAGCACCGATAGCATCAACGCGGCTCATATTCGCCGTACCGTCCTCATTTCTCGTCGGGCAAAGCCAGCCCCCCTCGTCGTGCTCGTTCCATGCATACACTATCACCGCCTGCGCCGGACATTTCGCCTTGTTTTCAACGGCACAATGCATCGCCTCCTCGATTTGCGACGCAAGCTCCGCGGGTGTCGGTGTCTCATAATATTTCTCAATACCGACGCCGGGAAGCTGATTTCTCTCCCACGACACCGGATGCTCTATGCGCGGACGGCGGTCCCAACCTGCCATGACAATCGGCACCACTTCGGCGCGCGTCGAAAGACATTGCTCCCAGAAGATACGCGCATCGTCGGCAAGCGTCGAATATTTCGAGGGCGTTCCAACACTCCCCGTATCGAACGCATACGAACTGACCGCTTGCGCACCGATAATGTCGGCATACAATTTCGCGCGGGCGGGAGTGTATTCCATGACCACGATATACGGGTCGCCTGAGCCCGCGGTCTTCGCAGCCTCGCGGAAATCATCGAAAAGCTTGCGCGCATTCGCCGCGCCGCCCCAAGCCTTGAGCCATTCGTCGGTCATGCTGAAAAGATACACAAGCGGGCGTCCGCCGAGAACCGTTACGTATGCATCGTCGATCATATAATCGATGACGCGCTTCATACGCGCCGGAAAAGCCGCTGCATTGCCGAACGTATCCGGCTGCGCGATGACACAGAACGGCATTTCCTTCCTGCGGGGATGATCGATATACACATTGATCGCATCGCTCATTGACAAGTCCGTATCGTAGAGCAAAAATGCCCAATAGTCGATACATCTCTTCGCGTAGTCTATCTCTTTCCCGATGACCTCGGGCGAGTATCCATCGAGCGCTATCTCATTCTCGCTCTTTACCCGCGCAAAGAACGGCATACGCCAGTGATACTGCTTCGGCCCGAGCGATGCGAGCATCTGCGCGGCCGGATTATTCCCTTTCGGCGCATGCCAGGCGTCCCAGCGTATCGCCCCGACGATGGGACGTCCGCTCGCCATTTTCACCGGATCGCGCTTCACTGCTTTCACCGGTTTCGATGCTTCATCCATCGATTCCACCTTCACCGCCGCGATCCATATCGACGTACCCGCTTCCGCCTTGCCGAAAAGCATGAGCGGAAGTCGCAGGCCCTTCGCGGTGAAATCTTTCTTTATCTCGAATTCCCATATCTCTTTCGTCCACTCATCGGGGATGAATGTCTCGCGCGATGCGGTACCCAGCGCATAGGGAGCGCCTTCGGTCATGACGGCGATCATAATGGGCGTTTTTTTGGCCGCTTTCCACATGATGGACATGCGGTATGTTCCGCCAGGGGTGAGCACCCCGGGATATTTCACCCACACCTGCGCATTATAGATCGACGGCGAGGACGACGCGGGCGCTTCGACGCTTATTTTCATTGCGCCTTTTCCGAGAGCGGATTCCGCGCCCACATCGGCGGTCACGACCGCTTTGAGCCCGTTCTGAAATGCGCTTGTGACAGCCGCATTTTCTCCCGAGAGCCGCAGATCCACGATCGCATCCGCGGATACCGCCGCGCTGAAGAATGCGGAAATGATGATCGTCATACAAAGCGTTCGAAACGGACCTGCCATGTATCTCATGATGTTCTCCTTTTCGGGAATGATATCAGTATACATAAAAACCGAAATAATGTCGTTGCGGTTCTTCGGACAATAGTTGCGTTTTTCAAGGGGATCCACGCCCGAATGAAAAAGAAGCCGTCTTATCGGCCGTCGCATGCGGCGCCGCTCTTGATGGGAGCCTATGATACTATCGTATGCGGCTTCTCTATTTCATCTCTTTACAACGGGACATCCGGCTGTTTCCGCCGTGATCCTGATCGTACGAAGTTCCGTATCACTCATCCCAGACAGCCGTATGACCGCATCGAGGGATGCATCCATGTCACGTACGAGCAGATCGCATACCTCAACGTTCTCACAGGAACCGAACCATATCAGGCTGTACGGTTTCTTATACCGCATCACGCCCGGTGCCACATCAATGCGTGTCTGCGAAACGGTGATATCCTTCCCCCCGTAGAACCGAAGTGCCGGCTCGGCGAATTCGGTGAACGAATTGTTCGAAAGGACGATATTCCTGATATCGCCGGGCGTATTCGCGTGCAGCGCGATGAAACTGCCGACAAAATGATTGTCGCGAATGACAATGTTCCGCGGCGACGGCCCCTCGAGCGCAGGATAGGTGGTTGGCGGTTCGCAGTGGAGCGCTATCCCCAATGCGCCCTGATTGCTTACATAGGTGTTCCCCTCTATCACCGCGTCGGTAGTGAACGGCAGGGTTCGGCATGTGTATTGAAAATAATTCGACCGGAGGAAAAGCGGAGCGCCGCATGCGGAGAGATCATATACATAATCGCCCCCTTTATTCGTATTTATGTCCGCCACCGCCCGATCAAGCCCGATGCGATATATGATGCGCGGCCATTTGTTCGTGACCTCTACCGACAGGTCCTTGATCGCAGCCGCCCCCTTGATGACCCCTTTCCCGGAAACGAATTCGAGCATATCGCCGGGTGCGAACATATTCGGGAGATACGTGCGAATCGTGATCGTCTCCGGCGAATCGCTCCCGGTGATGTATTGTCCGTCGCTGTGCCCGTTGATGGGGTCATCCCCTCCCCAGCAGAATCGGTTGTTCTCGATGACGGTAGGCCCGCGCGTCTGGCTTGCGACATGCATGACATCGCAGCAGGTAAGGAGCCTTCCCGAACCGGCGTGTATATCGACGGCGCTATTGCGCACG
>JBBTBY010000090.1 GCA_038043445.1 Spirochaetota bacterium | reverse complement strand
TCATACGGCTGCTGCGAACCGCTCGACAAACGGCTTGATGCGCTTTTTACCGTGAAGACGCTCAGGCGCATTGCCGTCTCGCCGTGGGCGGACCAGGATGTGTGCGCTGCCAAAATGGGCACAAAGTACATTTTCTCCCGCAAACCGAACCCAACGATGGTGTGCGCGCAGTTCAATGAAAACGAGATACACGAAGACATCAGAAAAACCCTGGCGATAGCCGGAACGCTTACCCTCGAGATAATACTCAAAGACACGCATACGGTCCAGAACGATACGCGTCGCATACCCCAATGGGTGGCTATTGCACGGGAAGAGATAGACGCCTATTGTTCACGAAGGTGAGACGGCATACATCGCGTATCACTCGACCGCAGCATCGATGAAGGATAGATACGCCGCCTCTGCTTTCTTATCGGTGACCGACGGCGTGATCATCGGATTCAATGCCGCTGTCGATCGAGATCTATCCACATAGGTTATATCCACTGTATTGAACCCGTCACGCAGTACGCTTGCAGGAAGTATGAACGCGCGATGCATTTCATTATCGCCAAGGAGGTTCGGATAGGGATTATCGTACGGCTCGCCGCGTTCGTCGGTACGCGCAAGCTTTACGCCGTTGTACACAGCATCCCATTCGGCGGAATCGAACGATACGGGTGACTGAATGCGGAGAATCCCTCCTTTTTTCCAGCCGCCTTTCGGGGGCGCCATAGCTAGCTCGAAGCGTTTTGTCTCGCCGGGCAGGAACGTCGATATTTTCCCGCGATGATCGAGCTGCCGCGACGGGGCGGCCCAGTCATACCATGTCGCGCCGATGAAATTATGCTGCGGCTCGCTGGCGAGGGCTGACGGGTCGCCGAGTTTTTTATGCATACTGAACGGCGGTTCATGGAACGGGCCGCGCGGTCCCGTACCGTGTTCGCGATAGTATTGGAAATTGAATGTGCTCATCCCATCGGCACCCCTGGCATAGGCAAGATGCGCCGTCGTCCAGTATTGCCGCGCCGTCGTACGACGGTAAGCGATCGCATCATACCCGATCTTCGTCCGCCAATTGACCATCGATGTAGTGTGGCACATTTCCACATAGAGCGATGCCTCCGGTATCATGGTCCGTATCTCCCCGATATCGCCCTGCTGTTCGGTGAAAAAGCTGTAGGACGCATTCACCATATCAACGCCCTCGCGTACGAAATCGGGAAGATGAATGCCGAGGTCGTCATACAGCTTCAGATACGCCGGTACACGGACACAGAGCCAGCGGCGCCTCCCGGCCTTCGCAGTCCTATCGAGCAGCATGCGGACACGGCGGATAAATGCGTTCATGATGCGTCTTCGCTCGGCAAGCGGCGTCACCGTCTCATCGAAAAAGCGGTTGTGCCGCATGAAGTCAAGTTCAAAGCCGTCGATGTCGTACTGCTCGCATATCTCTTCAATATATGAATACTTGAAATCCACTACTTCAGGGATAGCCCAATTAAGCACCCTGCCGTTCCAATCGGCGATATCCCGGCTGATGCGCCAATCGGGATGCTCGATGTGTATTTTGCTGAAACAATGCCAGGCATGGCTCGGAATATCTTTCGGCTCCGCAAGAAGATATTCATGACCATGTGAGTCGTTCAATCGCATTGAGATGAACGGCGTGAGTTTTTTATTTCGGCAGCGATTGACGAACACATCCACCATGTCGCCGCCGTCGGCCATGAATTTCGCGAACGCGTTGACCGACGGGTCCATGCCGGTGCGCTCCTTCATGAATTCGATGTGTTCGGCAAAGGGGTACACACGGCTCTTCCACCACGGCACCCAGCCCACGCCGGGCTGCAGGAGATGGACATCGATGCCCTGTCCCGCCGTCTCATCCACGCTTGCCTCGAGTATCTCTTTCGAAAAACCGACCTCGTTATATATCCACTCCCCGGTCGCTTCATCCTGCTTGAACGCCGGGTGAGGATTATAGGGGCTTTTACAGTTCGAGAGCCCTGTCGTGTCATTGCTGAAAAGCACTTTATAGGGGGCTTTCATGCGCATCTCCTCGTATTATTAAGAACAATAGTAACACCGGAAAAACAATTGGTGTGTAACTGTGCATTGCAGTACGCGATCGAACGCCGACATCAATTTCTCTGCGGCAAGAGGACGAATCGCTTGTAATACTGCGGGGCCTTCGCCTCTCCGATGCCCGGCGTAAGCCCCATCCATTGTGTACGCCCCCTGCCGTCGTTCTCATTGACGATGAAATTCATCGGCATGACCGTGTTCGCTTTCGGTGCGGAAAGCCCCATCTCTTTCCATGGCATGAAAACCTCGTACACGGTGCGGCCATCCTTTCGTGCAGTGTGAACGTCGCATTTCAATTCGCTCATGGCGCCGCGGTACAGGTACGCATGCGCGCCGGATGCACCAAGCACAAGGCCTATTTCCCGGTCGTTCGCATCATACCCGCGCGCCGAATCACCCTCGCTGTCGATGGCTATCTGAATGCTGTCCGACTTCCAGAAATCGCCCATCTTGTCATCGGCCGCGGAATGAACATCATCGATCACCGTTGCCGCAAAATAGAGACCGTTCTCGTTCCATCCGAAGAATGCGCGCGCGCTCAAGTCTGCGGCATCGCGCCAGGTATTTGCTTTCGGAAGAACGCTTTCGCGCGTATCGATCCGCAGTTCGGCGAGATCCGCGGTCTCGGAAAGATCGCCATCGGCGACCGCTGATGCGATATATCGGCAGGCGAGAATGCCCGAAGCGCTGAGCGTAATGTTCGTTGAAAAATCGCCCGCAGAGAATTGTATCCGTACATCGCGTTTGGGACTTGCCGCTTCCGCAAGCGCAATGTTCACTCGCTGCGCCCCCGCGGCTATCGATTCAGAACGCTCGCTGCCGCCGGCGCGCACCTGTGCTGCAAATGCCTCGAACGGATTATCAATGACAAGCACCGCATCAGTAAGCGATGCAAGATAGGCATTGCGTATGATGCATCGCGCTGTGGGCTTTATCTGAGCGCGCAGTATCGCCTGCTCAAGCATGTCCGCTTCGCTTCGCTTCACGGAAATGTATACGGGACCGCGGTCGAGCGTATGGGCGAATGTGCCCGTGCCGCCGATAGTGTTCCCGAACATCGATACGACTTTTGCAGCTGCAGGGAGTTTTGCCTCCATACGAAATGGGATATCGTGCCGCGTCCAAAGTGCGACCACGCTTCTATCATCTTCGCGATCGAAACGATGCGCACGCACGGGTGACGGTGTATCGAGCGTACGAATGAACTTCGCGTGATGCAGTTCGTAGGCGGTAGTTGCATACGAACTCACTGCAGGATAGGGGAAATAAGGCCCCAGACACTGCCTGCTCTCAAGCGGGAAATTGCATCCGAAGAGATTGTATTCCCCCCAGAATTCACTGTCCGGAGAGACATGCCCGGGATGCCAATGTGCAGTGAACCAGAACAATTTCTCGACCCCCGGTGTAGTTCCCCCAACGATATACGTTTGTGCCAGCGCTGCGGCATATGCGTATGATCTCCACTCAAGCGGGTCATCCGTTCTGGGGTAAACCGTATAACCGGTTTCCGTCACCCAAAACCGCCTTGGGGCGCGATTGGATACGAGAATATCACCGGCACGCGTAAGAATACCCGAATAGCTGATGCTCTGATTTTCCACCGGCTCATCAGGATAAATGGTGCGTCGCCTGTCATCCCCTATCTTGCTCCACATACCGTTGTTCCAAAGATACACATGATACGGGCATATATCGATCGTATCGCCAGCCTTCTGCGCCACCCGTTCAAAGTAGGCGTAATTCCCGTTCCGGCCTTCATTGATCCCTGAATCTCCTATTCCCAGTACCGGCAAATTCGGAGCGATGGATTTAACCGTATCATACGCGGTCTTAAGCAGCGCGGCATACACACCGGTAAAATCTTCAAAAGGAAGATTTCTGCCTATTTGCCCGTTCGGCTCGTTGCATATTTCGATCCCGGCTATCGTGTCCTTGTATCGTTCGACGATAGTCTTGATGTAGGTTTTCCATTTGCCGATGTGTTCCGGAGAAATAAGCTCGCTTACATTCGAGCATCCGAGCAGATCGAAACCGTGAACTTCACGCACGTCGGGACAGAGCACAACCTGTATGCCGTTCGAGCGCATCCTGCCGACCATACTGTCGATCCCATCCCATGAATGGCTTCCGGGAAGAATAATGGCCCTGAATATTTTGCAGCCCATTGGCGCTAAAAGTTCCGGCAGTCTATCCGCAGTCTGGGATATACCGAACATGCTTTGCGAATCGAATGAACCGGAATTTTTCGGCTTATGCACGACCGCAACGGCGCCCCTGACACGCATGATCTCCTTCCCGTTCTCATTGAGCACAGCCGTCATGCCGGTATACTCCGGCTCATCAGTTGAGATCTGTATCGAACGTTCATCGCTTGCGCCGGGGGGGAGTGAATGCTTCCAATCTGTTTTCTTCACGCGTCCGTTCCCCTCGCTTTGCGTAAGCGAAAGCACGAATTCGCGCGCGCGTTCGCTTCTATTGGCAACGCGCATCTGTACCGGTGCTTTTTCACCGATAAAAACAATGCCGCCGGCACCGGGGATCTTTATGGAAAGATGCGCCTCCATCTCGGGCCGTATTTCTGTCACAAGGGCCGCGACATTTTTTATGGAACATCTGGCGGGGGATTCGATCTTGCCTTTATACGTATCGATGGTAATCGTACGCACCGGAAAGCGCATTATCCCGTCCGTGATGCTTGCATGAGGTTTGAAATGAGCCGTGTCGAACGGGAGCTCATAGGCGCTCCATGCCGTATCATTGACCATGACCTTCGCTTGAAAGACCTGGCCGTCCGCCATAGCGATGCGCATATAGTGATCCGCCCGCGGCGAAGACTCCATAGCAAACGATATGCCGCGCTGCTCGGGAAAAACATCCGTCCGCGTCAGACGCACATACACCGCACCCCCCTTGTCGTCGACAGCGCTGGTGAAATGGTAGTCGGCATGAAGCGTGTTCTCCTGCCCGCCTGAGAACGATAGTGCGGCGGTCACTCCTTTCCGATAAAGATCAAGCTTCCACAGATCATCCATCGCCGCGCCTGAATAATCGAGCAGTATGCGCTTCATTCCCGACCCCGCCTTCTCCAAACGCGGCTCCGCGGTGCTTTCCTCGATCACCCGTGAACGATCATCGGCTATTGCCGCTGCGGAGAGCGGGCGATCGTACACGTTCACTTCATCGATGAGACATGCGGCGTATTGACCGATAGAGAACGGCTCAGCCGTAGCGACAAGCGTATCGGAGGGGGTTGTGAACGATCTATCGAGCACCCCGTCAACGAAGATCGACAATATCTTTTTCGGGGCATCGAACGCAACAGCAATGTGATGCCATTCGCCGTCGAACGCCTTCGTTGCACCAACGCCATTGAGGGCGGTGCCGTTCTCGAAATTGCATCCAAAAAAAAGCGCCCCCGTGTCCGGATTAACGGAAAGCATATAATTCCTGCCGTCGGGGTTCTTCGCCTTGCGCAGTAATGTCGGCCAATTGATGCCGCGACCGGTGCTCTTCGTCCAGAGGGTGAACGTGAACGAAGACGTGAGCGTCATCCCCTCGGACTTCGCGCCGAGGTCGAAGTACGATTCAGCCGTGCCCGGCAGCGAGAGACAATTCCCGAACCTGCCCTTTTGGAAACCGGCTTTCCCCCGCACCGTTCCGTGAAGATCGCCGATGGAATCCTTTGCCGTGGTCCCGCCGCTCTCATCGAAACTCCAGCGGGCAATAGGTCCGTCGGCGGTGAAAAGCGATACCGCAGCGATGCAGATCAATAACATGAGATGTGTACCCTGTTTCATGCATGTCCTCCTGTTGTTCGGATCTTTAACTTAACGACAGCTTTATGAACGACCGAATCCGCGATCCCCGGCATATGCGCATCATCCGGGAAGAAAACAACGAATTGACCGGTGCGGATCGGAAAAAAGAACTGCGGCTCATCGCTGAAGAACGCCACATCCTTCTCACTGTCGTACGGTTTCGATACACTACTGCAATCGCCAGCCGGCGACCAGCCGAAGTTCTCAACGCCCTCGATGATATACTGTATGTCGATGTATCGTTCATGCGTCTCGAGCTCCGCCCCCGCGCGCGGTCTTCCCTGGGCTCGGTTGAGGAGCGCATACATCGAATCGCCGTCAATATTCGTTCGTCCGAAAGCGAGTGAAGTCAAGCCGGGTCGAGCAAGAAAATCGAATGCATCCCGGAATCGCGGGTGGATCAGCAGAATGGCCGATATGTTTTCAAGCTCATCTATGATCACAATATCCTCTCATGCCATTCTACAACCAGTTGCTCATGAACGCAAACCGCTTGGGCATGCCACGCGTCGTTTCCGTTATAAGAGCCTCGAAACCCCCTTGCAAAATATACTATGCCGTCCGTTTCTTTCGTTCGATCCCGTATCGCAGTACACAATTGCCATGCCGATCTACGGACGCATCATTTTTTTCAAGAATGCCGCGCCATCTCGAATAAAGCGCCGCGGATCGGGACAGAGATCCTGAAATATTCCCCGCGAATACCCAAGGTCACCGCCGGTATTGTATGTCTCGAAAAGTATATTCGTGCAGGAATTGTTCTCCGAGAGCGCACGGAATACATCCTGCCATGGGACAAGACCGCCGCCGGGAACGCCGCGATCGCTTTCGCTGGCGTGTATCCCCCAGATGCGCGGAAGAATGGAGCGTATCGCTTTTCCGTAATCACGTTCCTCGGTTATCATGTGATAGGTGTCGAGATTGATCCTGATATTCTCGTGATCGGCCATTCGCACAAGTTCTATCGCCCGCTCTGCGGTGCATACGAGATGCGTCCTGAACCGGCTCATCGGTTCTATCACCGCTGCAATACCATGTGCGGCCGCATACTCCGCAAGTACATGCAGATTTTCCGCTGTGCGCGGGAGCTCAGCCGGGACAGGCGGGCGTTTGCGAACCGTGCCGGGATGTCCGTAGAGAGCACCGCAGTAGGCGATGGCCCCCATCTCTGAAGCTATATCGATGTTCTTTTTATGCCATGCAAGACCGCGCCGGCGGTTTTCCGTATCGTCATCGGAGATATCGCACTCTGCCGGCCAGGAATTCCCCGGACCGACGGTGAGTTCTATCCCGTTCCTTTCGGCATGACGACGCACACGCGTGCGGTCGAAGCTGATATCATCGCCGATAGATATTTCAAAGAGCGATAGATCAAGCGATGCCACAGCATCCAGTATCGGCAGATCGTCGTCCGTCCACCGCTCCTTCCAGAGAAATTGATGCGCGCCGAATCGATAGTGCGGTTCCTGCACATGGATGGCGAGAGTATCCTTCATTACGGTCTTCGATGGCGGCATCGGTCATGCCCCGTGCGATACTTCTATCACATGGAACAGTTCAAGCTTCGGCAGTTCTATCACCGAACACGTACCGTCGCGCGTGACAGCGCATTCACTTTTCGTCCCGAGTATCTGTGCGCTTACTGTTTTTCCCGGAATGCTGATACGTACATCATAGACCGGCGCAACGGGCATCGTTTCCTGCTGATTAAGCACGGCGAAGTATCTCCTCCCGCTCTTTCTCCATCCGACGATCTCCACATGCGCGGGCGCATTCGAGGAGAATTTCATTTCACCGCACAATGAGCGTATGAGCCTGCAGACGACCAGCCTGCTCATATACGGTTTTGCCGTCTCAATGGCCGCCGCCGTCCAGAGTATCTTCCCTTTACCGATGTGTTTCAGTATCATGGCGGGATGATCGGTACGTATGCCCGGCGGATTTGAATGTATGGATGCGAACTGCCGCGTGCCCGTCATCGTGTACGGCAGCGTGATCGTCGCCACTATATCGCAATCTCCTTTGACCGAAACGATGTGCTGCTTCCCGTCCACGCCGAGCGGATCCGTGCTGCTGAAACCATCGAATGATGATATCCCATTTCCCGTCGGGCTCATGTAGGTAAAATCATGCTCTGTCATTCCTATCTGCTCTATTTCCATCAGTTCGGCAAGACGCGCGTGCCCGATATGGCCGCTCACATAGAGATTCCCGCCGCCCATCACATATCGCTCTATCGCATCCATCTCCTCATCGCATATCGATGCGACATCGGATATGACAAGCACGTCATCGGTGACTGCGGCGAGGTCCTTCGAAGCGATAACATCGAACGGTATAGTATTCTCGCGGAGGATGCCCGCCATTTTCATGGGGCCGTCGATGTAACTCCTGCCGCAATTCAGATCAACGCGTTTGCCGTTATCGGCAGTGTCGAATTTTGAACATGATGAGAACCAGACCGACACATTGCTTTCGCGTTCGCCGCCGACGTATTTCTCGAACTCGCGTGTCGTATCGAATACGCGTTTCATTGTGCCGGTATAGAATTCGGGGTTGATCGTGCCGTCGGGGTTCATCCCGTCGCATACCGAGAATGCGCCGTCATGGACGAGCGCGGTCATCGTGTGGAGGATAAGTTCCTCGTCCGTTTTCGTCGAGGTATGATATTTCAGGTTCGGATCGCAGCGCGAGGTGATGAACGCGAACGGGAGATCACGAGAAACGTTCCGATAGTATTTGCAGGCGAACGTCTGTTCGAGATAGCCGCCGTAGAGATCGCCGCCGGCGTAATCGCTTGCCTCGGCTGTCATATCGGTGGTGGCGAATATCCACGGCGCAAATGCGATAGAAAAATTATGCTCGATGGTAACTGCCGGGCTTACCGCCTTCACGCATTGTGTCGAGAACGCGGCGAATTCGCCAAGCCATGCCTCGCGGCACCGCTGAAAGGAAAGCCACGCCGCATCGCCCCAATCGACGATGGTCGGCATGTCTTTACCGGCCTCTTTGAAATATCGTTCCCGGCAGGACGCGCAGTAGCACACCTCGGGCCAGAACGGCATATCGAGGAACATCCCTTCAAATCGGTATCGCTCATTGAGCTCCGTAAGATTCGCTTTCACGTAAGCGCGGTATTCATTATTGTTCGGACATACTATGCCGTAGCGTCCGCGAGCCCACTTGGTTCTATCGACAGGCTCCTGCATCGATGTCATGCCGTCGGAACATACGCATCGCCAGGCGGGATGGTGTTCGTACGCACAGTTGTCTAATATGTGCGAGTATTACACCATCGCCGCGATGCCGTTGGCATGGCAAAGTTCTATCATCTCGCCGACATAGTCGCGGCCTTTGAGTCCCGTATGCATGCGCCCGACGCTCGCCGGCCAGTAGCAGAGACCGGTATGCGGCTTCGCCTTGACGACGATCTGCTGCGCACCGCATGTCTTTATCGTATCGACGACGGCTTTCGGATCAAGTTTCGACAGGAATTCTTCGTTCCAGTCATCGATGTGCATATCGAGGAACACACGGCGATAATTTTTTTTGAACCACATTGCTGTACTCCGCATCCGCGCGCCCGATAGAGCATCGGAACGCAGCAATTGATGCGGTTATACTATGCATACGCGACGTACAGCAATCAAGAAAGATCGTTGTCATTTCAGTGGGGCGGATTGACAACCCGCTGTCTGAACTCCTCCGGCGTACAATGCGTGTCCTCGCGGAAACAATGGAAAAAATGCGAGGCATCGTTAAAGCCGCACTCAGCGGCGACTTGATACGGCTTGAGGTCGGTCGATGAAAGAAGCTTTTTCGCCTCGATGATGCGCCGCCGCACCAGGATGGTCTTTACCGTGAGATCGGTGCTGCGCTTGATAAGGTGCGAAAGCCCCGACGGGCTCAAAGAAAAGTGTTCGGCTATCGAAGCGGTGGTCAAGGCGCGTTTAAAATTCATCGTGATGTAATGCATGATGCGGAGCACCTGCGTGTCATCAGTCGGCTTACCATGCGATGATTCCGCTATCGCCGAGAGCAGTGCGGACAGAAGCCCCGACATTGCCGTACTGTGAAATATTCCCGGCGCATCGTCGCGGCGGAGCATGATCTCGCAGAGGGATATGACGGTCCTCAACTGTCCTCCACTAAGTATCATGGTCGGCACCTGTTCGGGAAGAAAGAACGGGCGAAGCAGTCCGAGCGATTCGTAGCCGCCTTTCGGCGATGAGAACACCGCCTCCGGATGGAAGTTGATATTATAAAAATCGCAATGACGCCGCGGATCGACGACGATCTCGTGCTTATCGGCATAGCCGAGGCAGAAGACCTGTCCGCGCGCGAAGCGATATGTGCGCCCGTTCACTCGCTGGCTTCCGTTCGGCGCAAGAACGATCATCAGTTCGAGATAGTCGTGTGCATGCTCGGGATGCGCCCCGCGCTGATAGTGACGTATCTGTATCGGTACGCCGGTATTTCGAACATCGGCATTGCTGGATAGCATGTCCCGTTTCATGCGTACAGTATACTGCGGTGAAAGGCTGCGTCAATGAACGATCGCAGTTCGAATACGGTTCGATACTGCATATTCTTGCGTTGGCTGCCGTATTGCAGTACACTATCGACATGAAGTGGAAAAACCTCGATCATGAAGGAAGACTCCAGCGCGATCTGAGCCCGCTCGGCATACCGAACCTCCATCTCGTCGGCGGTGTCCGCTACGAAAAGGCGCAGCCGCCGATGAAGGCGCATCGCCATGAAGGGATCATCGAGATACGGTATGTCGCCCGCGGTGTGCGCACCTATCTCGTCGATGATACCGCATATCATGTGCCGGGCGATCATGTGTTCATTACCTATCCGGACGAAGAGCACGGCTCGGGGCGCTTCCCGGAAGGCAAATCGCTCGTCTATTGGCTCCTCATCGATCTGAAAAGCCATAAAGGGAATTTCCTCGGCATGCGCGACACCGATGCGGAACGGCTGCGGAATGCTTTGAGCACCATCAAACCGAGGATATTCAAGGGCACAGCACGGCTGAAAGATATCATCGAATCCATCATTGAATCGTATGCATCCATTGACCCGTTCAAGCGCGTGCGCATCCGCATGCTCGCGTATGATTTCATCCTTACCGTTATAGGCTGCGCGGGAAAAGCGGACATCGAAGCATCAAAAGCAATGCAGGGCGTATGCGATCATATCCGTGAACATGTGCTCGACGACGTGAACGTAGCCGCCTGCGCGTCCGAATGCGCTCTCTCGGTCTCGCGCTTTAAGACGCGTTTCACAAAGGAGATCGGCATCCCTCCGCATGAGTACATACTCCGTGAAAAGATAGCGCGGGCGAAAGAGATGCTCCGTGCAAAACGTTTCGGCATCGCCGACATCGGCTATGAACTGGGATTCTCATCGAGCCAGTATTTCAGTATCGTGTTCAAGCGCTTCACCGGGGCAACGCCCGCCGTTTTCCGTGCAGGGGCGCGTACGCAAGAAACGCCAAAAAACGACTCTCGAAAGACCTGACATCACCATGTCATATAGAGATACGGGTCCTCATCATCGCCCATCGGCGCGCTGTAGAGCGAATAACCATCGGGATTGTACGGCCGCATCGGTTTGCCGTAGATCTTGCTGAAGTCAAGATTGAAATCGCTTATCGTCCGCGGTTTTTTCAGCGTATCCATGATGAGGCGGCTGTTGAATCCGGCGCTCCCTGACACGATATGCATGACCACTTCATGTTTTCCGCGTGACAGCTCTCGCGATCCTATGCCCACGATCTCGCTCGATTTCCCGGCGCGTGTGCTCAGATCGATGAGAAGTTTCCCGTCCACGAAGAGCTTCGCCCACCAGTCCGCGCCGAGATAGAAATTGACAGGACCGTTCTCGGCAATATCGATGGTGCCGCGTATGAGAACGCGGGCTCGAGGATCGGGCTGCATCTTGAAAAGTGCTATCGCGTCTATCACTTCGCCGACGCTGCCGCCGTAGCCGGCTGCGTCCGATGTGGCGGCTAGGTTCTTGAGATCCTTCCAGACCACCTCGCTCTCATTCACGGGTTCATTGATAAGCCCTTTCATGCCGTCGCTTGTCCGGGATATCATAGGCACGGATATCTCCGCGTTCTCGAGCGGCAATGTCACCGCCTGTACGCCGGACTGAAACATCACCGGTGCGGAAAGCAAAGAGATGCGTTGCGCATACTCGGCGTCGCTCTGCACGCCGAGAAAGGTGAATGCGCGGCTGTAGAGCGATCGAATGCGCATTTTCGTGATGCGTGCATGGACCGGATCACCGGTATCAGCCGCCGTGATCGGAACACCGATGAATGATACCCCGCCGGAAGACGGACCGGCGAGAAAATTCCCTTTCGCATCGACATTGACCGTAAGCGGGAGACGGAAGCGCATGAGCGCGGGACCGATGATGCCCGAGCCGAACTGCATGTCGTTCAGATCGTTCGCGGCGGTAAGTTCTTTCACTGCATAGCCGCCGGTCCCCGCGGGTTTTTCATCGGCGATCATTATCGTCGTTCCGGGACGTTTCGCTCCCGCGCGGGATAATGAGACAGCATTGACCGTGCGCGGACCTTCCCCTTCGGCGAAACCGAGCGCGCGTACGGCCTTTGCCGTAGTGTCATCGGCTGTTATGGAAAGACGTGCGTCCGCGGATTCGCACGGCGACGAAGCAAGAGCGATGAGTCGGGAGGCGATGGCTGTTGCAGCGGGGTCTATCCCAACGCGTCCGGTGAGATCGAGCTGGCAGAATATCACGCGCCCCTTGCCGTGACGCCATTCGAGGAGCGGTGAATAGGCGAGATCGAATTCGCAATCCATGAGCGCTCGCATATTTCCTTTCTGCGGCACCTCGATGATCGCTGAAGATACCGATCCGTGATTCCCCCATCGCGTCATGCGCTGCGGCTTCATCCCTATCAGAACGGATCGATGCGTCCAATATCGCGGGAGCTCTTCTTCGGGAAGGAGGCTCGCACTTCCCCGCCAATCCATGCAGTCCTCGCTCTCGATGCCGGGAAAGATATTTTTTCCGCGGATAAAGACCTTGCGTACCCCGCGTTCCTCGACGCGGAACCCCAGCCGCATGAGGTCGTCGGGCGTCTGCTCGAGCATGAGAACGGTGAGACCGGAAGCGATATCGTCCGCTGTGTACGGAAGTTTCGTAAGCTTTTCAAGCGCGCGTCGTCCGATGATGATGAGCGGTGCATCGGACTTTTCCGTCACACGTTTTGAAAGCCATGACGTGGAGTCGCCGACGGGGTCTATGATGCGCGCAGCGACCGGCGGCGATGCCTTTTCGAGAGGCCATATGCTTACGCGGAAACTGTCCGTAGTCCCGGTACTCTGCGAGTGTCCGCTCGTTGTTATCGATATCGTCGCACCGGTGCGGACCTGCACGGCAGGCGCGGTGAAACCGATCTGCCGGAACATGATGGCTCCTGCGCTCGGGGCAAGCTCTTCCGTTCCGCTCGCAATATTCGCGCCGCTGTCGGAGCGAACCGTCCAGCGCACGGTTATCGGGAGCCGCGCATTGGGGCCGTCATAGACGACGACTATCTGCTTGGAGATCTTTTCGCCGGCATGAAAATTGCGCTCTCGCGTATAGTGATCAGGATACCCGCCGATATACACAAGCAAGGGCTGCATGACGGCGGCATATGCTCTCACCATCGGGTCGTTCGCTTCCGGCATCTCCCAGAATGCGTTCCATTCCAAAAGCCAGCCGGGCGTGAAGCCGAGTACATTGAACGTACGGAATGCGCGCACCACACGCGGCATATGTTCGCTCATGAAACGTTCGTACGCCGGCATGCGGCTCAATCGTTCCGGCGCGCTCGAATGCGCTACACCGTAGTCCTCGAGGTTCTTTATCCCTGCACGGGGGGCGCGGCGGTTCGATTCGGTCTCCACACGATAGCTTTCATCACCGAGCAATATCGCGGAGAACTCCGTGAGCGCCATTTCGGGGTTCTTCGGATCGATGGACCATCCGGCCGGTATATATTTCTTGAAAATAAAATCACCGATCCAGGGGCAGGCGAATTCATCCGCTATCCAGGGCTTTTTCCCCTCTTTTGCCCAATGCGACGGCCATTTCTCATACTCGGCAAGCGGTATCAGGTTCAAATGCTGATTACCGCCCGAGATCTCGCCGCCCCATGAACCTGCCGCATGACAGTACACCGGCACTGACGGGTCTATCTCCTTTACTGTCTCTACGCCGACCTCGAATGCGCGTACGACGCGTTCCTGCCATCCCGGCTTTACCGGGAGCGTCTGTCCCATGGCCCTCGGCGACAGATTTTCCGTGTACGTATCGCTGTTGATGACGTTCATGCCGATGGTGTACGCCTGAATGCACGGGTGATGCCGATAGCGGTCGATATATGCCTTTATCTCACGGCGGTACTGCACAGCAAGCTCGGGTTTTTTATCAAAGGAAAAATGAAAACCTACATTATTGGCTACCGGCGGAATCGGAAGCGTGACGCCTATGCCCTCGCGGTCACAGAGGTCGAGGAAGGCATCGTCGGTTATCCCGTACGTATTTCGGGGATACGGTGCGGGCATATAGCCCCACCATGTTTCAGGGTTCGGCTGTACCTGCACGACATTGAAACCTGCACCCTTGAAGAATTTGAGATACGCGGGATTCGTCGCTATGCTGGTCGTCTGCGTCGGATTGAACGGCCCGATAAGGCGCCAGCGATTGGTCCGCCCGTTTATGAGCACCGCATTCCCGTCGATGCGCACTTCGCGAAAACCGAAACTCGTCTCCGTGCTGTCGACCACCGTTTGTCCCGATACGAGATCGAGCGTCAGCCGATACAGATGCGGTGCGTTCAGATACCAGGGAACACCGTCGAACGCCGCATCGAATCGATTGATGCCTGTCACCGCCTGCCTTACCGCTGCTTCCACCGGCGGCTGGCCGGGATCGGTTATGCTCTTTATCCGCGCGATGAGCTTAAGTCCGTCCGCGGCCCCGCCGATATCGCATTCAATGGCCAGTTTTTTCTCCGAATATCGCGACACGACCTGGGGATTCCTTATCCATGCCGGATTGCCCCGCGTAAAAACCCGCACATCACGGGTGATCCCGAGCTGTTCGATCTTCTGTTTTCGCGCGAAGGCAAGCGCTTCCAACATGAGCGCGTCCGCTTCAGGCTTTGCCTCAGTACCGGTGAACGTTCGGGTAAGATAGAGGCGCACATCCGCCTTTTCTCCGGGAGTGACCGCATCGGTTATCTCCGCCTCCCAGTCGCCGCGGAGCATTTCCTTTATCCGCTTGCCGTTCACGAACAATATCGCCTGTCCCTCTATCATTTCGAAATTGATCCAGATAGACCTGCCCTTCCACTCGTCGGGAATATCGTACGTTTTCCTATACCATAGGTTCTCTATATCAAGCGGCTGAATGTTCGGTTTTAACTTTGCGAACGGTTTTCGTGATATATGCGAAAGTATAAGCAGCGGTTCCCATCGATTCTCCAACGGCTGAATGTCCGGATGTTCCGCGGGCTGAATGTACCAACCGGTGGGGGATGCCGCCTGTTGCACGGTTACGGGACGCTCGGTGCGTATGCGCACATCGCTGAACGTTGCCGCGGCCCCGAACGCAACGAGCACGGGACGGCCAGAGCGCACGGCACGCTGCGTGCCGAATTGATACGCACTTCGCCCGAGCTCTCTGCCGTTCATATCCTGTATGCTCCCGGAAATGCCGTCCTCTGAAAGATCGATGATGAAACGGTACGGCGTTCCGTGCGCCCAGGGATGTTTCGTCGTCGTCGAGAAATTCTCAAGCGCGGCCGCCTTGAGCCTGGTGGTAGTTGCGGATTCGGAAAGCCAGACCCCGCCGAGCCGTTCGTTCAGGTCGGGGAAGAGGAGCGGATGCGTTTTCGTGAAATTCTCATGCCGCTCGTTCAACGCGAGCATCCAGTAATTATTATCGTCCGCGACAACCGCGATGCCGGCCGCCTTCCATCCATTGGTGATGGAGCGCTTAAACGTAACGACTGCCTCGCAGTGCACGATCTCCGCCGGCGCTGTATTATATTCTGCGAATTCACGCACCAGCGCATTCGCCATGATGCTTTTTTCACCAAGCTTCCAGCACGCGGTATTGAAGTCCCACTTCTTCAGTACGCTCTTCATATCACCGCCGTACGAAGTGAAATCATCGGCAGCGGAAATCGCGGCGCCGTTCTCAGAAGCGATCGTTGCGGTTGCCGCTGACGGAAGCGCGAATGCATTCCTGTCCGCGCTCATGATCAAGGCTATCTCGTTCTCGGGAAGCACGGCAGTATAGATGCGCACATTGTCGATATATCCCTTGAACGCACGTATGCCCCCCATATTCCCGACCTCGATGACACCCCCGGCGAACACTGCATTATCCGGCGTGCCGCCCTCGGTGGCAGTCTTCACTAATGCGCGGTTCTTGAACTGATACGTCGTTATCACCTTGTTCTTTGCATCGCATGTCACGGCGATGAGTGCGGGTGTTTCCTGAGCGACGGATATCCCGGTCGCGCAGAATTTCATCTCGTTCTTCGCATTGCCGACCGCAAGCACGAGCGATGCTCCCTGCACATAGATCTGCAAGAGCGGGGAGAGCGTAACGATGCGCCGCGGGAGATCATCGATAACAGCCGGGTATATCGCCGCGATAACGGTCACCGCCGATGTGCCGGCAAGAGCGGCTGCGGGGAAGTGCACCGCACCGCCATGGGGAACGGCCCTGTCATCCATGCCTCCGCGCGTGGCGCACATATCGAGGCAACCGTTCATCATGCCGTCGCCAAAGCGCGCTTCCTCGCCGGCAACGGTGTTCGCGAATTTCCCCTCGCCGCCGAGCGTTCCCGTGTTCTTCAATGATCCGTCGAAAAGGAATTCGATCGCAGGTTTTGTCTGCGCCTGAAGCGCAATGGTAATTGCTGCCGAAACGATAAGCGCCGATATCCGCATGGTCATGGTCGATCTCCCGCTGACAGAGTGGCATCAGTATACTACGAAAAGCCGTCGGCAGGCAACGGAGGGATCGGAAAATATCAGGAGGATACGGAACATCTTTACAACGCATCCATTCCGGAGGATCTCAGTAGCGACAATGACTGACCGCGTCCATAAGCGCGAAGAAATTATCGAGGGGTGTGTCGAGCTGCACATGATGCGTGGGGGCGCAGAGCCACCCCCCGCCGGTGCCGACAGTGGCAAAGCGCGTTGCAACCTCACGCTTCACGTCATCGGGTTTCCCGAACGGGAGCGTCGACTGAACATCTATGGCACCGAAGAACGACATCCTTGTGCCGAAGAGGCGTTTTATTTCCGCGGGATCCATGCTCTCCGCCTGCACGGGGTTGAGCACATCGATGCCTATCTCGATATACTCCGGAATGAGCGGCGTATTGAAGCCGTCGGTATGATACGCTATCGAAATGTCGGGTTTTATACTTTTCACGCTTGCGATGATATCCGCCATGCGCGGTTTTAAGTATGTGCGCCAATCGTCAGGCGACATCATGAGATTCTTCTGTGCGCCGATATCGTCGCCGAGCCAAATCATGTCCACACCGCGGCGCGCCATATTCTCCGCCACCGCTTTGTGGTATCGGTACGGAATATCGAGCACCGCATGCGCCTGCTCGGGATCCAACGCAAAATCGAGGAACAGATTATCCATACGGCGCAGCGCCCATGCGGTCTCAAAAACGGTGGTATGCAGTCTGCCGATGATATAGTATTCGTTCCCATACTCGCGTATCAGCCTTTCAATGTTCGCATACAATTCCGGACGGTTCGGATCGGGCGCACGGTAGGATGCGATATTCCTCTCGTCGTACAACGGGCCTTCCTTGACCGCGGTATAGCTCCCCTCGCCGAACGGCGTGTCATACTTTTCTACATACCACCGCACTCCCCATTCGTCTACATAGGGCTTGGTATCGTGATAGTAACCGGTGAACCAGCCCGCGGAACACTGCAGCGCATCCTGCCCCGTAAGGACTTCAAGCTCATACCCGTTCCAGCGTCCGCTGTGCGGATCATGCGGCGCGCCGTCGGGCAGGGAATAGTGCTTTCGCAGCCGCGCGGCGAACTCAGGCGTGAATGTCGCCTGGAACGGCACTCGATCGGGCTTTTCGCGGCTAAGCGCCGTCAGTACTCGGTCACGCGGCTTCATCAATAAGTTCCCGATTCTATTGCAGCTCGGACGATGCGTTTCACATCGGCAGCCCCTGCCGTCATCGGTATCGAATGATCGGTGCCGAGCATGAACCCGCCGTTCTTTTTCATGACCGGCACAAGCGCACGGACCTGAGCTTCCATGCGGTCGATGTCATTCCACAAGAGAGCATCCACCCCGCCGTGGAACATGAGCTTGTCACCGTATTCTTTTTTGAGAGCGATCGGATCCATACCGGCTTTCACCTCGAGCGGATTGATGCAGTCAAGGCCGATATCGACAAGCTCGGGTATGAACGGGCGTATATCGCCGCAGGAATGCATATACGCTTTTATTTTTTTCGCATGGCACCAGTCTATCGCGCGTTTATGGAACGGTTTCAGCAATTCGCGATACATCGCCACTGAAAAGAACTGCGCATGCTTGTATCCCATATCATCGGGAAATCGCACCGCATCGAAGTGATAACCCGCGTCCCATATCATATCGAGGAGGGCGAGCGATACCGTAAGCTCATGATCGAACATCTCTATGCACCACTCGGGTTTCTCCGCGAGAGCCATGAGCATGCGCTCCATGCCAACCATGTACGAATGCGTGATATCATATCCGAACCAGATGTTCGGCTGTATCCAATACCCCTCCGCACGCCATCGCTTATAGTTCTTCTCCAATTGTTCCCAGGGAATGCGGTCGCGCGTCGGCGTCATGCGCTCTTTCGCCGCACGCCAATCGTCGGGCGTTTTCACCCGGTAATCGAGATACTCCGGCGTGGAGGTCATTTTCTTGAAACTGCGCGCCGTTGCTCCCCATGCTGTAGTATAGGTATTATACTCATCGTTCTCTTCGATCTTTTTCTGCTCGAACCGCGGGCTGTTGTCCGGCTGAATCTGCACCATGCGTTCAAAACCGAAATATTCCGCATAGTCCATTCCCTTCGGCATGCCCTCGCTTTCCCAGCGAAGTACCGTGTCGTATCCCCACGGCCTGTCCCATATCGCGATGCGGTCGGCTTCGCGGTGTTCGAACATGCGGAGTATTCGCTCATGCGATGTCATCTGCCCCATGATGATACTCAACCAAATACCGACTTGATCTTTTGCGATACCGCCGCACCGAGTATCTTTTGCCCCGCCTCATTAAAATGAACGCCGTCCGGCGTATGCATCTTCTCCATCCCTTCTCGGAGCACGACGGCATACAGGTCGTTCACCGGAACGCCGAGCCGTTTCATGACATCGCTCGCGGCATCGTTATAGAGTTTTACATCGGCATCGGAACGCATCTGATACCCATGCGTTTTGAGATTCCACGCATCGTTCACCGGCGACGTAAGCGCCCATAGCACACTCACTTTCGCATCGCGCATCACATCGACCGCCGCTTCGATGTTCCGTGCATAGACATCGACGGGAAACTGATACCCCCTCGTTTCGCGGTTGCGTATGAGATCGTGAAGCCCCGCATTGATGTGAACAATGTCGGGTCGAAAGTCGTTCATCCATTCGGCGATGCACTCGCGCACATTCGTGCTATGCCGGCAATTCTCCACCGGCGCGAACACTTTCGTCGTGCCGGCGAGCGCCGTACACACCTCAAGCTGATAGCTCATGCGTATCGAGTCGCCGATAAGCAGTACTCGTTTCATGCCGGACTCCTTTCGCACTATAATACGTACTCTGCGCCGGGGCGGCTATGGATAATCGGGAACTATTATGGAGATTCCGCTCATCACATGCCGATCTTCCAAATACCTCCCCATGAACGCCTCGATAGTTTGCCCATTCACGGTTTGTCAACATAACCGTGAATAAAATGGTATTTTCATGACGCGGCACAGCCGAGGTCAAAAAGACACGTAACCGTTCAAACGCTTTCCCACGCTTCATCAAGCCGTCGGAAATTATCCGCAATGGTCTCATCAACGCTTCTCCCCGGGAAAGGCTGCATCTCTACCACGAGCGTTCCTTTATTGTCTTTGCCGATATACCCGATATCGACGAGAATGCGGAGAATTTCTGTAAGCACCGGCACATCTATCTCCCCGCCTTCTATCCCCATCGGCGGATGATTATCGCCGTACCACGGGTTCGATGCATCCTTCATGACGCAATTACCCAGATGCACACGCTTGAGATACGGCGCGACAGTGCGTATCGCTTGATCGAAGGTTTCGTGCATGAGCGGTATATGCGCCATGTCGAGCTCAATGCCGAGATTGTCGATCTTCGGCTCAAGCGAATGGATGAGGTTGACGCATTCCGTCGTCGGCCCCATGAGGAATTTCTTATCGAAGTCGGTATCGAACGGCTCAAGGAGAACGGTTATGCCGCGCTTCTTCGCTTCTGTGCAGAGAAAAACGCAGAAGTCCTTGAACATCGCCAGCGCCTCGGCGCGTTTTCCCGCTGCCGCATCGGCGCCGGAAGCAAAAATCATTTCCTTCGCGCCGACAGCTTTTGCCGCATCGAGCTGATCGATCATGAGCATACGCATGATGCCCTGCTCGTTCGGCAAGAGGCTTGCACACGATAATTTCCTCAGCGGTATCAGATGCGTCGCATAGCACACGGGTTTGCCCGCGCTTGTAACGATGGCGGTCGCTTTTTTTCGTGCATCAGCGCCGTACGGCACACAGCAGTCGAATGTGTCGATGTCGGTTCGTTTGACGAATGAAGCGAGCGTTTCCACGTGAAATGCTTCATCCCCGGTGCATGCGGGATAGAGCATGTGATGCACAAGACCGATCTTCGCGTTTTCGCGGATACTCCCTTTCATTGTATTATCCTTTTACCTTTGCTTGCGCAAGCACTTGTGCACTGAGCTTCATTTGCCAGTATTCGGCCCATACTGAGGTCACGGCATTCCCGCGGAGAACGACCGTGCGGTCATCGGACATGCGAGCCGCGAAGAGCGACCGGAACGCGTCATGGTATGTACCGTCATTAAGCGTTATCGCACAGTATATCTCTTCCGTGATACGGTAGGGCTTTGCCCGTGGCGGTGTTTTTACGATCGCTTTCGCCGCAGCAGCGATACGCGCCGATGTTTCCTGCGCCGAAAAACAAATGGCACCGTTCTCACCGATAGACGTTTTTACCGATACACCGGTCACATGCGGGATGAGTTTCTCCGCTTCGGCAACACCAGCCGAATCGCCCACCATGAGCAGGAGCGGAACATCGAAGTCGCCGGCAATAGCCGCTTCCATTCCGATCTCGCCGACGGAAACGCCATTGAGAACGATATCGCGGATGTCATGCTCGTACGAATGCGGCAAGAGCCCGCCCGGTGTTCCCCACTTCGAGTGAAAGCCGAGGAGTATCAAACCATTGAATGAAGCATCAAGCCCGCCCGCCCAATCCGCACGATACGGGGGTTTGCCGCATACGCAGAACACGTTCTTTGGCATGACGCTAAGATCGATGTTCCTTCCGTAGTAATGCTCGTCATATATCCATATCTCATCGGCACCGCCGGCATTAAGCCCGTCGACAAGCGCGGTAATATCGGACATGAACATGCGTCGTCCGAATTCGAATTCCGATCCGTTCGGCGCTGCCTGCTCGGGGCTTACCACGCCGGTAACGCCCTCGATGTCGCAGCGTATCATGTATTTCTTCATGGTATTTCCTTGTCGGCGGTCAGCCGTTCCTGCCATTAATATATCCGGGCATGCGGTTTGCGGCAATGGATAAAATGGCGGATATATGGAGAATCAGGAAGGCATTGATTTGATTTTCGGAGGGATACCCTGTATAGTACGGGCGATGGCCACTTCATCACAGAACGATGTACACGAGGACGTACACAATCAGATCGTCCGCGGCGTCATCAGGAAAATACCCTTCATCGACTGCGGCGGTTTTGTCGTTACGATCGCCACTTCCCGGCGAAGCACGATACGTGCGGGCGAAAGCGCCCTCTGGCATACGCATCCGTACAACGAATTCAGCTTCATCCGCAAGGGCGAAGTGACCTATCGAACGCATACGGAAACGCTTGCGCGTTCGGCGGGCGATGTGGATTTCTTGCCGACAGGCATCGAACACGCATGGACGATGACGAAGGGCGACTGCACGATAGACAACTTCATGATAGAATTCCATTCCACAGGGAATGTGCAGATGAACAGCGTGATCGCCGGGTTTGCAAAGAAACGAGGGTACACGCTCACGCTTCCCGGCGAGGCGAAGGATCATTACGCATCCATAGACCGCGAGCTTGCATTGCGCGGGCAGTTCATGGAAAAGCGGCTCACGCTCCTCATCTATGATATATTCTATCTCATGCTCCGCGAGAATTTCGGTGAATTCTTCTCCGCTCAGCGGAACGAAGCGGCAGAAGGATCGCTCAGAATATTCCTCGCCGCAAAAGAAATGATAGAAGCGAAGGTCGCAACGAATATCGGCATACAGGACATTGCCCGCGCGCTCTCGCTCTCGCCGCGCTATCTTAATCAGGTGTTCAAGGAAGCGGGCGAACTCCCCTGCGGGAAATATATACAGGAGCGAAGGCTTCGAAAAGCCTATCGCATGATAACCGAGAATCCAACGATGAAGATACGAGAGATAGCGGCAACGCTCGGGTACACCGATGAACTCTACTTCAGCCGCGTGTTCACGAAGCGTTTCTCCCTGGCGCCGAGCGCTGTGCGGGAGAACGATCCGTTCTGACAATATCGAACACCCGCGACATACGTGCTATCGTTTTTCGGCCCCAGCCTCATCAATCGCGAACACTGTGGCAAGCGCACCTTCGGCGAAAGCGGCGCTCCAGCCCCGAACGGTTTATTTCGCAAACAAGAACGACCGATAATTGACCGGCGCTTTCGATTCGCCTATACCTGCCGTAAGCCCCATCCATGATCCGCGGCCCTGACCGTCGTTCTCGTTCACGATGAAGCTCATGGGCATGAGCTTGCCTGCTGCCGGCACCGGAAGATCAAGCTCCTTCCAGGTGATGAACGCTTCGTAGGTCGTCACGCCATTCTCATGTCGGCCTGCGAATTTCATCGACAGCGGCAGCCAGGACTTGGTGGTGTAAAGCGAGGCTTTCGGCCCGTTCGCGCCGATCACCAGTCCGATTTCGCGGTCATTGCCGTCATACACGCCGAGTGATTCCCCCTCATAGTCGAGCGCCAGCTGAATACTGTCTGATTTCCAGTAATCCGGTATGCTGTCGAATGGCACTTCGTGGCGGTCGTCCTTCACGCGCGCGGCGAAGTAAAGTCCTTCTTCATTCCAACCCGCATACGCCTTTACGGACAGGTCGTCCATCCCCTTCCAGGGCGCGTCGGGAGGATAGAGAAAGTTTCTACTGTCAACTCGGATCTCATCAAGTGCCGCCGCCGCCGTCAGACTGCCGTCGATCGTCGGTGTTCTCACATAGCCTGCGCGGAGAAAATCCGTCCGTATCGGGAATGTTTTTTTCATAACGCCCGCATCAAGTGCCAGGGAGACGTCGCTGCCAATTTCAACCGGTGCGGGGAGCGCTATCACCAGCTGCGAATTTGTCAGCGGCGCGAATGAATGCGATTTCCGGACATTGGCCACCGATAGGATGCCGTCAACTCGGTAGTCGACGTTGTTCTGCACTATCGCAGTGACCTCGCGCTCCCTGGAGAAGAACACCTTCTTTAGTGCCAGGGGAGTGAAAGCGGTCACCTTCGCTTTTCCAAGCGCCGCCTCGAGATCATCGGCCTTTTCCTTTGGCGTAACGAGGTACATCGGCATGCCGGTGAACTTGAAATTCATCGACGTCCCGCGCGCGATGATACGGCCGAACATGTTAACCGCATCCGTCGTCGGACCGCTCAGATCCATGCGGTATTCGCCGTCACGCCTGGCCCAGAACGATACAACGCTTTTACCGTCAGCGCGGTCGAAACGCCATGCGGAGACGGATGAATTAATGCTAACCTCACGGACAAAAGCGGAATTGTGCAGCATGAACGCAGTGGACGCATACGCGGATGCGCTCGGGGTAGCGAATACCGGGTGAGGGGAATCATGGAATTTGCCGCCCAACGCTATTCTCTGCGGCATATTGCAGCGAAAGAGACTGTAATCGTCGCCTTCGGAATGGTGAAAGTGGGGTATGAACCAGAATATTTTTTCAAATCCCGGCACGGTTTTGCAGAGAATGAGTCCCTGCGCAACGACGCAGGCATGAAGCATCGTCTGTTCATCGGGGGCCTCGGTGGTTCCGAGGATGGAATAGCCGATCTCCGTTGACCAAAAACGGCGTTGAAATCCGTTCTTCTCAAGGAGATCGCCGACTTCCGAAAACAGCCCGCGCACATTCATATCCTCGAGTGTCTGGATCGATCCCCCCTTCCTGATAATGCGGTTGTGTGAATACGGGTGGCCGCCATAGATGTCCATCGCGCCTTTTATTTTCGGCAGAACGGCTTGCGTGAACTTGAAGCCGCCGGGCACCTTGTCGGTAGAACCGCCTGCTTGTACATGGAAGTCGCGGCCGGAAACGCCGATCGCGATGATCGGCAGTCCCGGCGATACTTTTTCAACCTCTTCCCTTCCGACGCGTATCATGGCGGAATACAAATCCGAGCCGCGTTCGAGCGTGTACCCGGTCTCGTGATACGTCTCGTTGTTGGGCTCATTCTGTATTTCGAGCGCTGCGATCTTCCCCTTATACCGCGTTGCGATCGCTCGCAAAAAAGAACGATAGGTCTCGAGAACATCGGGTACATCAACGATATCCGACATTTCACGCCAATGCGGGGATGTTTTCGCGCCCCACCACCAGTCCACTTCGGGTGTAAGAACCACCTGCATACCGTGGGCGCGCGCCTCATCTACGTGCTGGTCAAGCAGCGACCAGTTGTATTTTTCAGGATCGGTGAAAACACCGCGGCTTAACCACACGAACTCACGAAGGTTTTTAACACCGATACGCTCACACGCCTCGGCATCGAAAAGCCAATTCGCTGTCCCGAAAAAACTGTTAGGATCGTCCCTTCCATAGTTCGGCACCTGGTTCACAACCGCGCAGCCGCTTTGTGTTCTGGCCGTCTTTTTCCCTTTCTCCATTATCCAGGCGTGAATGCCGTAAAAGCGCGGCTCGGCTGTCAGGATGGAAAGTTCTCTGCTCACCGCTTCGCCGGGATTTGAGAATGTGATCGGATATTTCTGTTCCTTGATATTCCCGTCATCGGATACAACACGCACGACCAGTTCAGCTGCCGTGGATTGGGCGACCCGGTTGACTGCCGTGATGCGGTAAAGGGCCTTATCCTTTACAAAGACGACTCCGCCCGGGAGGCTGGTCTCGATCGCCAGGTTGAACTTGTCCTCCGGCCGGATATGGTTCACGACCGCGGTAGTATCCTTGATCAGGAAGTAGCCCTTTCCCGGCGGCGCTTGCGTGCCACGATACATAGCGATAGAAAATGTCTTTACGGGGAATTGGATGATACCGTTACCGGCGCCACCCCAATGATGAGGGAACGTCTCCTTGTCAAACGCCAAATGGATCTTCTGCCAATCATCGGAATTGGCAATTTGCAGCGCATGCTGATGTGTCTGCCCACTCTTATCGCCGAGGCGAACAAATATTTTCGCACGAGGATCACTTGCCTTGATAGAAAACTCCATGCCGACCGTATCTAATAGGCTTGGCATAGCGATACACGTAAGGTTGGCATTGACATTTCCGTCGCCAAGGCTTACCGAGTCAGCGAATGTGTAATCCAACCGGGTTACAATGTCTTTGCCATCCTTGTGACGGCTTAGCGAGGCGATAAGCCCGTCGCGCAGCGCACTCAACTGGAAAACCGGTTCCATACTTTGCGAATCGACGAACAGCGAAACCGGCTTTGATTCTTCTAAAAGCGCAACGCCACCTGATTCTTTACTTCCAGCACCACTTTCATCGGCCGCAAATACCCTGCCGAGATCGGCTTTGGCTAATGCTGCATTCCAAATCCGTACGGTGTCGATTGTCCCCTTAAAAGGTCTTATTGATGACTTGTTCCCGATGGCGATACTGCCATCGATCGTCAGTTCCTCAGGTAGGTCTTTGCCTTGTGTCAGGGGTATGGCCACTCCGCTCGAATTTTCGTACAATGTGTATTCCCGTGCAGAGCCGTCCACCACCAATGCCAATGAAATATTTTTCCCGGGGGTGGGGTCAATCCCAAGTTTGAGCCATTTGATGCCACTCTTCCCACTGGCCGAGAGCAAGAGCACTCCCTGTTGGCTGTAGATCCGGATTCCGGGTGGCAGATCGATGACCGTTCTCGGGAGTTCATCAGCCGTCGCGGGGGTAAAACTAATTTGAATGGTGACTATACTACCGGCAATCGACGGTGCAGTAAAAACAACCGTACCGCCGTGTTTCTCGGTCTTATCGGCAATACCGCCGAGCGTCGCATTGAGGTCGAGAAATCCTTTGTTTCCCTCGCCGCCGAGCTTCGCGGCCTCCTCAGGGATCGGGTTATCGAATTGCGCCTCACCGCCGAGCGTCCCGGTATTCTTGAGATCGCCGTTGAAAAGCAATTCTACTGCGGGTTTGGTCTGAGGAAATATCGATGCAGAGGCGATGGCAATCGATATGATGACAACCGGGAATGATCGCAATGTGTTCATCGCTTTCTCCTCTTACGGATATGCTGAAGTATAGCAAGAGTTCTATTGCCGGTCAAATGTAATTGTCGTCCTATTCCAAGGGGACCGTTTTGCCGCTCGTACTGCTTTCATACGCCGCGTGAACGATGGCAAGCACCGTCTTTGCATCATCGAGCGTGGATAACGGCGCTGCGCCATCGGCTACCGCCGAGATGAAATGCCGCGCCTGATTGACGAATGAACCATCATACGTCACATCTTCATTGATCTTTTTTCCATTTACATACAAAGCATCAGCAATTCGCAAGCTTCCTTTGCTCCCAATGATACGTATTCCCGCGGCATCACCTCCATGATTGCTCCCCCAGTTCTGCACGATGTGGCATATCGCCCCGCTCGTATAGTATGTCTGCACGCTTGCGATGTCTTCATCATTGAGGGTAAGGACGTTCCTCGAGCAGAACGCCTGTACTTTTTGAGGAGCGCCCAGCAGCGCCAATGACTGATACACCTGATGTGTTCCTGAATCCATGAGGGCGCCGCCCCATGACAACGCATGCTTCGAACGCCATGTCCTCTCATTGACGGAATTCTCACCCAGAAATGAGTCGATGAAGCTCGCGTACTGAATTGCGCCAAGCGTTTTATCCGCGATAACACGCTTTGCTTCGATAACGGCGCCGCGATAGGCGAAATTGTGCGCCGGTAAAACGACGAGGCCTTTCTCCTGCGACTTTTTCTTGAGCTCATCGATCTCTCTCGCGCTGTTGACGACGGGCTTTTCGATCAGTACATGCTTCCCGTTCTCAAGCGCGGTCAGTACCTGTCCGTAATGTTCCGGGTTAATGCTCGTTATCACCAAGGCATCGATATCGGGGCTCGCCGCCATCGCTTCGAAACTCTCATAGGCCTTGACACTGTGCTTTACCGCAAAGTCTTCGAGCGCCTTGCGCTGCCGCGCATTATCCGCCGCGGTGCCGTGATAGGAGCGGGTAACGCCCGCCACCAGAGCCCGCGTATCCGACCGGAATCCCTTCAGGTGATACTCCGAAATGAACCCGATGCCGACAATACCGATGTTGAGCGTCATATGATACTCCTTGTAAGCGCTTCCGCGCTCAAGAGCGGGCGGCCGTACAATCGCAGTGACTTGACCGCCCCGCCGAGCTTCCATTCGCCGGCAAAGTCGATACGCTGCAGCCACGGGTTGTAACGGCTCCATCCGAACTGGCGATCATCGCCGCCGTCGCAGAATTTCCCATTGGCGATGAAACTCACGATGCCCGGCCCGCCGTCCACATTGACCACCAGATGATTCTCGATTCCGCTTTTCAGCAAGGGCTCGCTTACGCATCGGCTCTCACACTGGCCGTCGCCCATAAAGAGCTCCAATCGTCCGTCAGCCGTCACGTCTAGTGAGAAACCGTTGCCTTCGCTGTTCATACCATCGAGAAGTATTCCCGATTTGGCGTCCGATCGAAGGCGCAATTCAAAGCCAAAGCCCCTGCGGGTATGTACGCCGCGGCCGTCGGCGGTTTGAAGGTCTTTTTCAAAGAGTACGGGCAGTCCCGGCGCCTTGACGCTCGCGCCCGGTTCCATGCAATTAAGACGGGGAACAGGCGTAGGGATAGGAATTCCTGCCGCCGCGTTCCAGAGCTTCTCAAGGAAGGATTTCGGTATTTTGTGTACCCGCGCCGTGGTTTTCTGAGTTTCGGTCACGTAATATTCGCCGTCAGCCTCTGCCAGATCCGGGTAACTCATTTTGATCAAGGGGTCGTCGTTGTAGAGCAGAATATCCGGCTGGCCCCAGCGGATGATCTTTCCGTCCGGAGAGTCGGCTTCCACGCCTCCCAGCACCCATACGGGGTTGCGGTTATTATAGGCGATCTCGCACACATTGGATCTCGAAGCGAGATGCCTGCCCCCGTGGTTATGGAACCAGTAGAGGAATTTTCCGTTCTCACAGCGCCAGACAAAATTCGCCGCTCGGGGATGTTTGACACGGCTGCCGTCCGGGTACTGCATGTATCGCGGTTGTGTCCAGTGACGTCCGCCATCACGGCTGTACGCCTCGACGGGATGTCCGTCTATCGTTCGGTAGACGGCATAGATAGACTTGTCGCTCAACACAGTGTAACTCTGTTCTTCGGAGATCGGGCCGCCGCCGGGAGGTGTTCTGAGACCGATGTCGCCTTCGGGCAGGGTTTCCCACGTGACCTGCGAAAGATCTTTGGCGGTGAGGAGATTGGGGCTTCTGAGCAGTGTGCCTTCGGATTGGGCAAAAAAACCGCGGCCCATTTTTCCGATCTTGATCAAAGGGACATAGGCGGCGTCATCGATGGTGAACGCGCGGCCGACATTCCAGAAGAAACATATCTTTCCGCCGTAGACATTCTCCCGGTCGCAGTCAAAGAGCCGGAAAGGGATGTCAAAGCGCTTCTTCGACCAGCTTTTTCCATGATCGTCGCTGTATTTAAGAACGAAGTGCCCCAAGGAGTCGACGCGCTTGAAAACGGTTTTTCCGTCGTGGGATTTGACTTCGGGGACACGGTCGGTGTTGTGATTATAGAAAATGAATATACGGCCGGACGGTGCTTTGAGCATTACCGCATACGAGGCCTCGGGGCCATCCGCGGGTTCCACGGCAACGGGCTCGCTCCATGTCTTGCCGCGATCGAAACTTCTCATCGTTACGATGTGCTGACCGGGGTCTCCTTCTTCACCGGAACAGGTGGTGACGCAGCAGACCCAAGCGCCATCGTCGGCAGTGACTATGAAGGGCTGATCCGAATATGTTTTCGTCGGTATGACATTACCGTTTTCCAGCCGCCGCCAGTCGCCCGCAGCTTCTATTTCCCTCGGCCCGCCGGCGGCCACGCAGAAACCGCTGCCTCCGCCGCGCACTTTGACAACCAGACAATTCGTTCCCTTATTGAGCTCGGCTTTGAATTGATGCGCTTTTACGCTGTAGTTATTTGAACCGTTGCCGCCCGGCAGAGTATCGAACGCGGGCTTTCCATTGACCCACCACTGCATCCAGTAGTCGGCCCCGCAGCCGATGGTGGTCTCTCCGTCCGCTAAGCTTTCAATTTCGAAGAACACGTACGCGACACGCTCCGGTATCACCGGTCCGCCGCCGACTGCGTCATGGAGGTCGATCAATTCTTCCGTGCCTACGATCCTGGCTTTGGCATTTGATCCGCCGAGCTCAAGCGATTGCGGGGTTTTGAGGAGTATCCGTGCGGCAGGAGCGGGATCATCCTTGGTAAAAGGACCGAATACGCTTGCCGTCGAGGGCCAAATGATCGAAGGCGCTTTCGCCGCTGGCTTTTGTTTCCCCGAGCTGTGTTTGGTTTTCATTTTTTTTCTGCTCATATCGACACTCCCTGCTGTTTCAGAATACTTTGCACTTCGCTCACATTCACCGTGCGTGCGGTTTTCCCGGTTTTTGCGGCAACAGCAGCAGCGGTGCCGGCCGCCTGCCCGATAGCCATCGCTACCGGCATGAGCCGAAGCAGAAAGGGATGTTCCACGCTTACGGTGCGTCCCGAACCCATGATGAGTCCATCCATGCCCCGCGGCATCAGCGTTCGATAAGGAATATCGAATATGCCATTGGTGAAATCCATCACGGCGTATTTTCCCTTCACGGTGTTCAACTGCACCACGCTCCTCGCGATGCGGTCGTCGAAAGCACTGTTCGTTTCGCGCATGGCATTGGTGAACACGAAATCACCGTCTATCCAGCGCGACCCGCGTATGCCCGGATAATCCGCGGTCTGTGACACATAGGCGTGTTCGAAGCCGGGAATATATTTATTGAAGAGCTCGGCGACCTGTTTCGCCATCGTGCGCCCATCGGTGATCGCGTGCGAAATATCGCCTGCGTTGACTCCCCGGGGCAGATCGGTCATGCCCGGGATAATGCACACGCTCTTGTTGCGTTTCACGCCGATGAGCTGGCAGTGCTCCAGCGAATCGTACACGCCTGAGGTCTTCTTGAAATCGCCGAGAGCGATAGCCCGCTTCATCGCGCTCAGTTCGATGAATGAGGCGTGCGGATACATGAACGTGCCGAGCGCGCGATAACTGGCGAGCGCCTCGGCTGCAGTCCAGTTCACATCCAGATAATCCGGGTATTCGCCCGGATGCTTTTCCAGATATGCAACGAAATCCGCTATCTCTACATTGCCGAAACGGAAGCAGAAACTGTGGCGGCCCCAGGGCATTACGGCATGCACCGGCACACCCGCATGGAGCGCCACGGCGGCATCGCCGGTAGCGTCGATGACGGTTTTCGCCAGTATCACTTCTCGTCCGGATGCGCTTTCGATGATGAGCCCGCTCAGGGTATCGGCATTTTTAACCACGCCCGACACTACGGTGTTGTATTGCACCGTAACGCCGGCCTCCGTGAGCAGGCGGTCGAATACAAGCTTTGCCGATTCCACATCATATAGGATATGACCCTTGTGGTCATGCCATTTTTTTCCGTAACCCTCCGCCTCAGCCAACGCATCCGCTATTTCCAGGGGGATACCGGTAATAGCGAGGCGATGATCGGCAGTATAATAGCAGTTCAATACCTGCGTAACGAGACATGCTGTGGCCACACCGCCGGTATAACTGCTGCGCTCTATCAGCATGGTCTTGGCGCCTGCCCGTGCGGATGCAAGTGCCGCAGCGATGCCGCCGACACCGCCGCCCGCAATCAGAACATCGACGGAAGCCAGCACGGGGAACTCATTCGGTTCATTTACTTGCATGTTCTGCTCCTTGATGGTTCGCAACTATGATAGCCATGCGGCGAACAAAAGGGAATGGAATATTCTATGAATCCATGGATTAATCATCGTTTCCGGGAGACTGCCGCAAAAATATAGAACAGGGGGCATCCCTCGACTCGCTTCGACAGCGCTCAGCGCAAGTCGCTCGGGAACCATGACCCCTTGTTCTCAGCTATTTTGATGAAATTTATTTATTTCGTAAATACGAACGACCGGTAATTGATCGGCGCTTTTGCTTCACCGATGCCCGGAGTAAGCCCCATCCATGAGCCTCGGCCCTGCCCGTCATTCTCGTTCACAATGAAGTTCATCGGCATGACCCGGTTGGTATATGCCGCGGGGAGATCGAGGTCCGCCCAGCGTACGAACAGCTCATAGCGTGTGAACGTGCCGTCGCGCACTGCGGCGAAGCGGCAGGTGAGCGGAGCGACACCTTTCTTTTTTGTATAAACATACGGTCTCGGCCCGTTCTTGCCGAGCACAAGGCCCAACTCGCGGTCATTCTCATCATACCCGGACGTCGATTCGCCGCCGCTGTCAATGGCGAGTTGTATGCCGTCGGATCGCCAGAAATCTGTTACTGCATCGTAGGGCGCAAAATGAGTGTCATCCTTCACCTCGGCCGCAAAATACAGCCCCTCCTCGTTCCAGCCGAAATACGCAGACATGGAAAGATCATCTGCCCCATGCCATGGCGCATCATTGGGAAAGAGGTTCGCGCGGCTATTTAAAACGACCGGAGAAAGTCCCGCCGCTGCGGATAGCGCTCCGTCGATAGTCGGCGATGCCACATACCGAGCGGCCAATAGATCGCCTGAGATCGATGCCCGTTTGGTGACGCCTTGGGCAGTGATCGTACATTCACGCGCCTGACGCGGCTGCATCGGCTGCGCCAGATCAAAGGTAACGGACGACTCGCCTTTTTCGATACGTCTTGTGATCGACGCTCCGTCGATCGTGATCGAAACATCTGCCGCAGCAGAGAGCACATTATCGACAACAAGCCCTGCCTTCGATGTCGAGACAAGGAAGGTTTTTTTGATCGCAACCGGCGTCATCGCCAGAAGTTTTCCCTTCTTAAGCGAATCTTCAAGCAGATCGGCATCGGAAAGTGATGCCGTGATGAACGCGGGAATAGATGAGAACGGCACGGAGAGCGA
>JBBTBY010000089.1 GCA_038043445.1 Spirochaetota bacterium | reverse complement strand
TATCGGCGCCATGCCGGGGAAGATAATACAGGCGCTTAAGATCGTAAAAACGAGGAACCCCGTCATCATGCTCGATGAAATTGACAAGCTCGGCCAGAGCTATCAGGGCGACCCCTCGAGCGCGCTCCTCGAAGTGCTCGATCCCGAGCAGAACAACAATTTCCGGGATCATTACATCGACATGCCGTTCGATCTCTCGAACGTGCTGTTCATCACCACCGCGAACACCATCGATACGATACCGCGTCCGCTCCTCGACCGCATGGAAGTGATACGCCTCTCCGGCTACATACTCGAGGAAAAACTGAAGATAGCCGTCAAGTACATCATACCGCGTCAGTTGGATCGCCACGGGATCACTGAAAAGAACCTCTGCTTCGAGGTCGATGCGCTCAAGAAGATCGTGACGAGTTATGCGAAGGAGGCGGGGCTCAGGAATTTCGAACGCAACATCGAGAAGATATGCCGCAAGGTCGCCACCGAGGTCGCGTCGAAAGGCACCGGCGTGCGCGTACGCATAAGCGAGAAGAACATCGAGGAGTATCTCGGCAAGGAGATATTCGTCGGCGATATGACCGATCGCATTACCGTGCCGGGAACGGCCATCGGCCTTGCGTGGACGGAGCTCGGCGGCTCCACGCTCACCATAGAATGCATAGCTGCCCCCATCAAGAAACAGCAGGGCAGCATAAGCCTCACCGGCCATATGGGTGAAGTGATGATGGAATCGGCGAAGATCGCCTACAGCTACGTGCGGAGCATCGCATCGCAATACGATGTGAAGGAATCGTTCTTCGAGGACAACCTTCTCCACCTGCATATACCCGCCGGCGCAACGCCTAAGGACGGGCCTTCTGCAGGCATAACAATGTCGACAGCGATACTCTCGCTCGCCCGCGGAAAGAAGATACGCGCGGACATCGCCATGACCGGAGAAATATCGCTCACCGGAAAAGTGCTCCCCATCGGCGGCCTGAAGGAAAAGGTCATTGCCGCAAAGCGTACCGAGTTCATCAAGCGTATCATTATACCCAAAACGAACGAAAAGGACCTTGCGGAGATACCCGACTACATCAAACGCGGGATAAAATTCTTCCCCGTTGAAATGTTCTCGGAAGTGGTCGAGCACGCGTTCTGAAGTCTTGAGTCTTTCGGCGGGGAACGATATGACCCCAATCATCATCTGCGATCCGAGCGAGCAGACACGAATGCTCCTCGGCGTATCGTTCAAGGCATGGGGGTTCGAAGCCATCACTGCCGAGAACGAGCGCGCCGCCGCCGCCCTCGCGATGAAGCACGAAGCCTTCGTCCTTACCGACTGCGACCGCTCGGCACGCACCACGAAACTCATGCAGATAATTGAAGAGAAGGCCCCGATGACGCGGGTCATCGGCTATGTGAGCCCCGAATTCTCGCCGTCGATACGCACCTTCGCCCGCATGGGAATGCTTTCCTTTTTCCTGAAACCCCTCGAAGTGCGCGAACTTCACTACTCGTTCATCAAAACGATAAAGACATCGCTCGCCGTCGGATCGCGGGAACGTGAAGGTGATTTTTCCGTGCGCGAACACCGCGAGCTCTCCTTCCCCCCCGACCCCTCGCGCATACCGCTCGTCGTACGCCAGCTCACGGGGCTTATCAACCGCATGCCCAACGGACACTCCGCGCGCTACCTGCTTTACGGGCTCATCGAGAACGCGGTGCTCTACGGCTCGCTCAAGCTCACGAAGGAACGCGTCATCGCCGCCTATGAAAGCGATACGCTCGGCCCGCTCATGGAACGCGCCGTCGATATCGCGACGGACAAGGGCAGGAATGTACGGATTACGTACGATGTCGTTCCGGCGAATATCACGATAACAATATCCGATCCGGGGACTGGCTTCGATTGGCGATCATCGTTCGATGCGCTTGCCGCCGGCGACTGCACCGGGAGAACGGGACGCACCGTGCTCTTATCAAAGATATATTTCGACGAGATGCGCTACAACGATGCCGGCAATGAAGTGACGGTGACGATACGGCTGGGGACGAATTCCAAACATTAACGATCCGGGTTCGGCTGCGGGAGCATGGCGCCCACTTCGAAACGCCACGCGGCGAGCATGCGTCGGAGCCTTTTCGCAACATCGGGGTGTTCGCCGGCGATATCGTTCTTTTCACCCACGTCCGATGAAAGATCATAGAGCTCGGCGCGCCAATCCTCATGGAATTCGATGAGCTTCCATTTTCCCGCGCGCACCGCAGAGCACGGGGTGCCTCCCTGATTGCCGTAATGAGGATAATGCCAGTATATCGCCTCGCGGTCAAGCGATGATGCACCCTTGAGTACCGGGGTGATATCGATGCCGTCGCAGTGCTGCTCCGGGAGCGCCGGCAGATCGGCCATCGCAAGCATTGTCGGGAAGAAGTCGGTGCTCGTCACCGGCACCTGAGAGAGCGCACCGCAGGGGACGTTGGGCCCGGCGATGATGAGCGGCTCGCGTACGCCGCCTTCATATCCCCAGCCCTTGCCCTGGGCATACGGCGCATTGCAGGTAGGCGAACTTTCCGCAGTGGCAAGACCGCCGTTATCGGACGTGAATATTATCACCGTGTTCTCGTATTCCCCGGCATCTTTGAGCGCCTCAATGAGCCGTCCGACATTGGCATCCACATTCTCTATCATCGCTGCGTACGCCGTATCGGACTGTACCAGACGACGCATGATGCGTTTTTCCTTCTTGTGTTCGCATGGATAAAAACCGCCTTCTTCGAAGGGCGTCACCGCATCAAGTCCCATGCGTTCTGCTTTCGCCTTGTACTTCTCGACGAGTGCGGGCTTTGCCTGTATCGGCGAATGCACTTCATACATCCACCAATTCAAAAAGAACGGCTTGTCATCTTTTTTACCCTTTATGAGCGCTATCGCATCATCGGTGAGCCTGTCGCCGAGATAGTCGCCGTCCCTGCCTTCGGAAAGCGTCGGTATTTTCCAGGGTGAGAAATATCCGTGATGCGGATGCCCTATCTGACAGCCGCCGACATTCACGTCAAAGCCCTGTTTCTCCGGCCAATACGGCTCAAGGCCCAAATGCCATTTGCCGACATGCCAGGTATGATAACCGCTGCCGCCGAGCACGCGCGCGATATTCCTTTCCTCAAGGGGCAGCTGTTTCACGTACGGCGCATCGATGAGCTTGCCGCGGCAGGGATGGAATGTCCGATGATCTATCCAATCGGTGACACCGACGCGCGCGGGATATTTCCCTGTCATGATCGACGCCCGTGTCGGAGAGCACACGGGACAGGCGGCGTACGCATCGGTAAAGCGCATACCCTCTGCCGCAAGCGCGTCGATGTTCGGCGTTTCATAGAACGCACTGCCGTAGCAGGACAGGTCGCGTGCACCCATATCGTCCATGAGAATGAAAACGAAATTCGGCTTTTTCATCGGCATAGTCTCCTCTCGCTGGGAATAACATACTACGCGCAGGGGAAAAGGCAATGACGGCATTGATATCCCCTTTGTGATATTTGATACCCGTATCGACAAATAGACATGACGCCCATATTCTGATATACTGCGCTCATGTCAAGAATACGCATCATCGCCGCACGTTTAATCATCATGCTCATCGGAATATGCGCGGCAGCGGCCCCGGTATATGTGCTCATCGCCCACCGCATGTTCACGACAGCACGCTATCCATACGATCATCATACCGTCACCGAGAAGCGCTTTACGGTCATACGCAAGGCGCTCCCGCCGAACGCGGTCGTCGGCTACATCAACGGGAACAGCACGCCGTTCCTCGACGACACCGATCTCATCGGCGCAGCGTATTACCTCACGCCGTCCATACTGATAAAGCTCACGAACAGGGACGCTATCCCCTGCCGCTATATCCTCGTAGAATCGAAAACGAACATACGTTTCGATTCGCACGGCTTTTTCCTCATAGCATCGACGAACGGCATTCGGCTCTATCGCCGCAACGAGGCTCTGCAATGATCGGATACCTCGTCTCAGCGGCCATCGGTTTTTTCGTGCTCCACTTGATCGTTCCCGAGAAGGAAGGCATGGGTCCGCTCACGCGGCTATGGTGCTCCATCGCGGCAGGTTTCGGCGTCGCATCGCTCATCCTTTTCGCTCTCTTGCTTTCGCCGATACAGGACGTTCGCATGGCACTGATCATTATTGAATCGACTGTTCTCGTCTGCACAGGAGCCGCTGCACTCGCACTGCGGCGCATCCATTGGAAAGCACCTGCGATGGACTTCTTCCGCGATATCGTTAAAGATCGTTTTGCCCTTGTACTCGCGGCCTGTCTGTGCTTCGGGCTCATCGCATCGCTCATCTATTTCTTCATGTACGCGCAGGTCGGCCCGCATGGCGGATGGGACACGATAACGATATGGAATTTCCGCGCGCGCGGGCTCTTCCGCGGACGTGACATGCTCTCACACGTATTCTCCCCGCTCCTTACGTTCGATCACCACGCCGACTACCCCCTGTTCATCCCGCTCACCGTACTGCACGGCTGGCTCTATGCCGGAAAAGAGACCTTCATCGCGCCGATAACCGTCAGTTTCATCTTCACCTACGGCACGCTCGCCGTGCTCATGGAAAGCATATACCGTCACCGCGGCACGATGGGTGCGCTCATCGGGGGATGCACCCTCCTCGGCATTCAGGTATTCCATCACACCGGTGCCATACAATATGCGGATATGCCGCTCGCGTTCTTCTATCTCGCTGCCGTCGTTCCGGTGTACGACTTTATGTCGAGCGGGAAACGGTCATCGCTTATACTCGCGGGCATTTTCACCGCGATGGCCGCGTGGACGAAGAACGAAGGCCTCTCTTTTCTGGCAGCGGCCGCTCTCGCATGGGGCGTACACTCGTTATTCCTTTTCCGCGACGGCAAGCGTCCGCTCCTGCGCTTCCTCCGCGAGGCGTTCTTCTTCATGCTCGGGGCATTGCCCTTTGTGACCGCCATCGCGGTGTTCAAGAAAACGTTCCCCATCGCGAATGATATCGTAGGGAATGGGGGCACGAAATTCATCGGATACATCACCGATATCGGCCGCTATAGAATGATAGGAGGTCTGTTCACCGGATATTTTTTCCAAACAAGGCTTTATACCATCATTCCCGTCATGATCATCGTGCTTCTCTGTGCGCTCGGACTGCGAAAGCGATCACCGCGTGAAAAAATGTACGCCCTCCCTGTCGCGCTTATGGTCG
>JBBTBY010000088.1 GCA_038043445.1 Spirochaetota bacterium | reverse complement strand
GTCTATCCCTCTTAATCCGGCGTTAATCGATCAGTATATTTCACCTACAAAAAAAATTCACTCACTCCGCGCCGGGCGGGGCGCACCGAAGAAGTTGTGGTGTCGGCTATCCGCCATTCCGTTGAAGTAATCGCGCGCATGCATCGCGTAACGGTGCTGTCTTATTTCTGATCACAGGCAGCGATGATATCGTCAAGGAAAAGACGCGCGTCCCTAGGCATCGCGCTAGGCATAACATACTTCCCGCTCGACGATATCCTTGATGCGGGATTTCAGCGTCTTGGGAATGACAAGGTCTACCGGGCGATCAAAGATCCGCTCAAGCTCGAATTTAAGTCCCATATAATTATCAAAACTTTCTTCGCTGAACTCTACGAGTATATCGAGGTCGCTGTCGTCCTGTTCTTCGCCCCGTGAGAATGAACCGAATACGCCTATCTCACGGACCCTGAAACGTTCGGCAAGCAATGGCTTGATCTCTCGCAGTTTTTGTACGATATCGTTCATGAGCATACTATAAGCCATACGCGGGCAAATCTCAAGGGCGGGGGCGTTGCTGTTGAATGTTCTCGCTGGTAGAAGCATTGGTGAGCATCGGCAATGTGCGAAGGGAAATACGACGCCTGGTAGAACAAGGGGTTGCAACCCCTTGTTCCTTGCGATCGGCGCGAATGCTCCCCCCTAGTACTTCGTACCGCCTTCCGCCACGCCGCGGATGAAGAAGCGCATGGCGAACACGAAGAGCAGAATGACCGGTATGCTCGCAAGCGCGTAGCCTGCCATAAGCGGTCCCCAGAGCTTGAAGTACTCGCCGGACATACGCAGGAGCTGCACGGTGATCGGCAGCTTGCTGTTGTCCCGCATGATGATTAGGGGCAGGAGGAATTCGTTCCAGTGGTGAACGAACTGCTGAATGGCCACCGTCGCGATGATGGGTCCTGAGAGCGGGAGCACGACATTGCGCATCTGCTGCAGGTGCGATGCGCCGTCGATCTCGGCCGCCTCAAAGAGGTCTTTGGGCACATCCATGATGAACGTCCGGAAGATGAATATCGGCCCCACCTGCGAACCCGCGATACCCACGATGATGAGCGCGGTGAACGAGTTGAGCATGTTGAGGTCTTTGAGCAGCCGGAACAACGGGACGAGGTTCGCGATGGCCGGGAGCATCATGAGGATGAGGAGCGCGTTCCAGAAGAACGACTGCATCGGCACCCGAATGCGGATGAAGAAATATGCGGCGGCGATAGCGAACACGACGGCGAGCACGACGATGGAACCGGAGATATAAATACTGTTGGCAACGTTCGTACCGACCATATCCCATGCTGTTTTCCAGTTCTCCCAGTGGAACGGCATTTCAAGCGTGAGCGGATTGCCGTAGAACTGCGAATTCGTCTTCAAGCTCACGATCATCATGAGGTAGAAGGGGATGAAGGCGAAGAAGAGCACGAGCCATATCATCGCGTGCTTTAAGCCGCGGAGGAATCGCCCGCCGGCCTTCTGGCCGAGATGAACGGCCGGGTTGAGCATGAACTGAAGCTGACGCTGGTAGATCACATCCGGGTCCACCCCGGCGCGCCCCGTCACCACATCGAGCATGAGTTTCATGTTCTTGAACGGGATACCGGCGATGAACAGGAACGCCCCGACGCCGATGTAGAAGAAGTCGAACGGCAGGATGAGGCCTTTCCCCTTGGGTGCGAGCGGGAGCGCCGCGACCACCAGGAATACGCCGAGCACGAGGAGCGCGAGACGGATGAGCACTTCGACCGAGCTGGATTTGCGTTCGAAGATGAAATCGCGGACAAAGCTCCACGGGAAGCCGATGAGAGCGAGCGTCATGGCAAGGAAGTAGTAGAACGACGGGGTAAGCCCCGGCAGCTTTACTATGAAATGCTCGACGACGAAGAGTGCTGCACCGGCAAAGAACCAGATGATGCGCGTGAAATAATTAGCAGCGTTCTGCTTCATCGAAAGGAAATCGAAGGGAAGCCCGGCGATGATGAGCACCGCCGATACGGCGGGCATGCGTCCGGTAAGTGAGAGCGCCAGGCCGAGCGCCGTCAGTATAGCCCGGAATATCGACCGGGACGTCTTCGTTTTCTGTTTCCACTGCGACGTGAACGTGGATATATTCTGCAGACCGAAGACGACGAGGGTAAGGACGATACCGATGGCGCAGGCGTATCCCATATCCTGTTCGACGAACGCCTTTCTCAGCATGAAGAGCGCAGGCACGGTGGCCACACCGCCCGGACCGCCGTCGATGCCGACAAGGGCGAGCACCGTCCCCGCATCGCGTATCGTATCGATGATGGTAAAGATGAGAAGCACATAGATGGAGCCGAACAGATGCGGCAGTTCTATCTTGGTGAATTTCGTCCACCAGTTCACGCCGTCTATCTCGGCGGCTTCATAGACGCTGTTGTCCATGCTCTGCAGTTTCGCAAGGTGCGTGAGCACGCCGAACGAACCCACCCACGGGAAACCCCAGAGCACCATGGCGGTGATGATGAGCTTCGGATTACCGAGCCATGCGGGGTTCTGGTCGGGCCTGAAAATATCCCACCCCATGAGCTTATCGGTGAACAAGAGGAGCTGTTTTATCCCGAACGTATTGATGAACTGATTGAGATACCCCTGGCTCGTTTCGAAGAAGAACGAACGCCACACAAGCACGACGACGAGCCCGGGGACGATCATGGGTATGACGAAGAGCACACGATAGAGGAACTGGAGCTTTTCGCTCTTGCATCGGTGAATGAGAATGGCGACCATGATCGCCGGCATCATCTTGAACAGGTTGAACGCACCGAGTATGAACACGAGCTTGAACGATTCCCAGAACGTCTTGTTCTTTATGAGGTCGAGATAGTTATCGAACCCGACCGGGTCGGCGATATCCGCCCCGTTCCACTTGAAAAAGCTGTGGAATACGCCGCTGAACGCCGGATAGTACGAGAATATCCCTACGATGAGGAGCGTCGGTATCACGAAGAGATATATATCCCAATGATGCCCTATCGTCTTCATCGTAACTTTCTTCATCGAGATCATAGCGTTCTCCCTTGTTCCATGGTATGCCGGATATTACCGGCGTCGTTTTATCCGTGCCAGCGCTTCGGGGGTGTATTCGTACGCAGCGGTGACCTTGATCGTCCCGTCCTCCGCACCCTTCAAAAGCGAGCGGTCGTAACTCGTGCCTATCTCGCTGTTTATCGGGCGCAGTTTCACATAGCGGTATTTTATCCAGAACTCGTTGCGCCGTTTCTCGTTCGTCGCGAGCATGGCCTTCGCCCGAAGGATATTGCAGATCTTCTCGTCCTGAATGATGTTCCGCCGCCAATTCTTGTTGACCTGTATATAATCGGCATATCCGCGCGACAAATAGTACGGCGTAAAATCATCGCGCATCTGCTCGAAGGACATCTGCCCGACCTGGAACATCGCGTAGACCTGCGACCACTTGATGATCGATTCGCCGCCGATGCTCAGATTTATTCCCGGCATGACGCCGTCAACATGCGGCTGGAAGTACTTCAATACGCCGGTGCCGTCGGCGCCCTTGACCGAGGGTATCCATCCGATCATCTCATTGAGCTTGATATTGTTCTCTTTCTGCGACATGAACAGCATGAAATCGATGGCCACGCGCTTCCTGTCCCCGGCGCTTTCCGGCGTCGGCGTGCCGAACGAAAAACCGGTGGCAGGGTCCTCGAATGCAGGCCCCCGGTAATGCTTGAACAATTCCGGATCGCTCGGATCGGGATACGGGAAATCCATGACGCCGATCTCAAATCCATTATCCTTCGCCTGCGCGGCAAGTGTCATGGCGTCCCACGTGCCCGTCGCAATGAAGATAGCGCGCTGCTGCACGAACATGAGCACCGCGTCATCGCGGTTAAGGCCGGTGAACCCCGGCATGCAGTTCTTGCAATGTCGATCGACGATCTCGAATTTCGCGCGATATGCCGGGTAATTGAGATCGATCATCTTCGTCTTGAACCCGATGAACTGCTCCACCGAACTTACCGTGCAGTCATGGTTGAAATCGATGAGGTCGAGCGCACTCGTGGTGACCACATTGAACATATTGCCTTCAACAATATTGAGGTGGTATCGAGAACTCGATATCGGGATATACGTCGCCATTTCGGCCTGTATCTTCTTGAGCACCTCGTTCACGGACGCAAGCTCGTTCTCAAGCCGCGTGCGGTCGCCGCCGCCCGCTGCTATCTGAGCCTCGATCTTCTTCGCACGAGCGCTGAGCTTATCAAAATCGCGTCGCTGGGGCTTCGTCAGATACTTATGTTTCTTGATCTCTGCGCATGCGCTCATGAATTCGCTCAGATTCCTCGGCGCATTCGTCCTGCCGGTGAGCTTTTCAAGGAGATCCTTATTGTAGTAGAACCGCACTAGGAACTGTGATAGCCCTATCGTCATGTATTCCTGCACGTCGGCATTGTAACAGTTCTTAAGTCCGTCCTTCGTCGTATCGCGGAGCGGCACACCCTTGAACTCGTTATGCTCATTGTAAGGGTTGGGCGATGTGACATAATCCGTGAGCGGCGTGAAATAGCGCAGATAGTACCCGACGAGAAGGTTATACGGGACACCGAGACCGCATTCGATGAGGTCCGGCGCGGTACCGCCGAGCATCTGGGTAATGAACCACTGACCGTATGTCGATTCCGGTACGGCATTCTGGATGATACGGACGTTCGGGTGGATCTTCTGGTATTCCTTCGCCATGTACGCAAGCCCGTCACGCACGCCCGGTTCAAGCTGCCAATGCGCGATCCGCACGGTTATAATGCGCGAACGCGCACTTTTCGGGATCTTAATCTTCGTGCCCGGCACAAGCGGGAATTTTTCCGAAATGTCGGGATAGTTCTCGTTGCAGATGAGATCGATCGTCGTGTTGTACGATTCGGCGATGCTCTTGAGCGTTTCGCCGGTCTTTACGATATAATGCACGTCTTCATCGACACGCGAATTCAGGAACACGGCGATAGCAGATACAACGAATGCGATCCCTATGACCACAATGCCGAAATATCCTTTCAGGGCCGAAAAAATCTTTTTGAACATCAATACTTCCCTAAATTATACATACGGACCGCCGTATGCGGTACTATCGCTTCCCATCCATTTCACTCATGCGCTTCAGTGCGATCTTTGCGGCGAACACACGCATGTCAAGCGGATAATCTTTGATGAGACGATTGTAATATTTGCGTGCGGTGCCAAAATCGCCAAGGCCCCATTCAGCGATATCCGCGATATACCAGATAGCCGCGGTAAGGTCCTTGATGCTCGGATTGACCTTGTCTTCCTCGATAAGCTTGAGGTTCGCCATGCTGACATCCATACGCTTCTGCGGATTGTCGAGCATTTTGTACGCGTAGCCGAGGCAGGTATATGCAAGTCGAAGGAGGTTCGGGTTGGGATAATTCTTCACATAGTTGACAAGCGCTTTTTCGGCGATCAGGGCGTCATCTTTTTTCCATGACACAAGATACGTTTCCTGCTGATATATTATCGCTTCTTCGGTCGCAGGATGAACGGGGAATTTATCGATGACCTTCTGATACGCGGCGCGGATAGCGGGGAAATCCGGCTCTTCGTTCACGCCGACGACATGCTTAAGCCGTGCAAGCGCAAGGAGCGCCCACGCCGCTTCGTCCATCGTGCCGCCCTGGTCCACTGCCTGCTGATAGAGATCCGCCGCCTTTTTCTTGTCCGGGTTGTCGGAAAAATTCCACACGAGCCCGAGGCCGTAAAGCGCCTTGCAGTGCGCCGAGCGCATGTATGGGTCGGCGGACGCATCATTACCCATTGGAGTGCCTTTTACCACCGCATCAAAATTGCGCATGGCGGATTTATAATCGCTGAAGATGTACGTGCGCCAGCCCTGTGCGAGTTTCTGCTCGACATCGTTCGTGGAGAGATAGCCTTTTTTCTGTGCGAACGCCGGCATGACAGCCAGCACCGCGATGACAGCGAAGGACAGTACCTTGTGCATGATGTTACTCCTGGATAATGTCGCTACAAACGTTACGTGCTCCCGAGAAAAATCCCCGGGGCAAACAACGGCCAGTGTATTCGATTTTCAGCAATTTGTCAATGTAACCGGGGCTTTCGGCCGTGAAAACCCCTGCATCCGTGCGCCATTCCTGGAAAAAGTAATTGACGCGCATGGACGAATCGGGTACACTACGCCCTCGGCCGGTCATCCGCTCTGACCAGCCACTAACATTGAACGGAGCTTTTCCCTGATGAATAACAAGATACTGTTATCCCTCCCGACAGGCCAGAACGTCGGCATAGCGTTCTCCGGCGGGCTCGATACGTCGGCAGCTATTGCATGGATGCGGCACAAGGGGGCCGTTCCCTATACGTATACCGCCGACCTCGCACAGCCCGATGAAAAGGATTATGACGATATCACGCGGAGGGCCATGGAATACGGCGCACAGAAGGCGCGTCTCATCGACTGCCGCGCGCTCCTCGTGAGCGAAGGACTGGCCGCGCTCCAATGCGGCGCCTTCCATATCACTACCGCAGGGAAAACGTATTTCAACACAACGCCGCTCGGACGTGCGGTTACCGGCACCCGCCTCGTACAGGCAATGGAAGAGGACGGCGTCAACATCTGGGGCGACGGCTCGACCTATAAAGGGAATGATATCGAACGGTTCTATCGCTATGGGCTCCTTGCCAATCCGGCGCTTAAGATATACAAGCCATGGCTCGATCAGGATTTCGTGCGGGAGCTCGGCGGACGCAAGGAGATGAGCGAATGGCTCACGACGCACGGCTTCGCGTATAAAACGAAGGCGGAGAAGGCGTATTCCACCGATTCGAACATCTGGGGCGCTACCCATGAAGCGAAGGAACTTGAGTTCCTCTCCAAGGGACTGCGCATCGTCGACCCCATCATGTGCGTGAAGTTCTGGGATGCATCGGTTGCGATAGCGCCTGAAGAAGTATCGATACGCTTTGAGGAAGGATATCCCGTTGGCCTGAACGGCAAGTCGTTCGAGTCGAAAGTGGACCTTGTGCTCGAGGCGAATCGCATCGGCGGGCGTCACGGCCTCGGCGTGTCCGATCAGATAGAGAACCGCATCATCGAGGCGAAAAGCCGCGGCATATACGAGGCACCGGGCATGGCGCTCCTTTTCCTCGCCTACGAACGGCTCGTAAGCGCGATACATAATGAAGGGACCATCGATAATTACCGTATGCTCGGGCGCAGGCTCGGGCGTCTTCTCTACGAAGGCCGCTGGTTCGATCCGCAGTCGCTCATGCTCCGCGACACGATAACGAAATGGATAGGGCGCGCGGTGAGTGGCGAGGTTGCGCTTGAGCTTCGCCGCGGCGACGATTACACGATACTCAACACCGAGGGGCCCAATCTCACCTATCACCCGGAGCGCCTCTCGATGGAACGTGTCAACGACGAAGCGTTCTCACCCGTCGACCGCATCGGGCAGCTTCAGATGCGCAATCTCGACATCATCGATTCACGCGAAAAGCTCGCCGTGTATTCGGCGAGCGGCGTGCTCCCCAAGGGCGGCATGCGCTCGCTCCTCGATGCCCCGCCGGAAAAGACCGATAAGAAAAAATAGCGCGCGCAGAACGGTACGCGTGCGGAAAAGATGCCGACTGAGATCAGGGACGGACGCATAGTGCTGAAAATAAGAACGGGCGATCTGAAGAACGGGCCGACACCGTACTTTGAGCTTGTTCATGCCGGGGAGCGGTAGCGATACTGTAGATCTGTTTCAATTCGTTTGACTTACTACATATCTGTATTATATTACTTGCGATATGGTTATCCATATATGGTATAACCAATGTGGAGCAAGTATTTGGCTGAAAAGAAGCAAAAATATGCCGCCCCCGCGATAAGCAAAATGTTCGATATCGTCGAGCTCATGGCGAGGGAGAACCGCGCGTTCGGCATCAATGAGCTTTCCCGCGCACTCGAAATGCCGGTGAACACGGTGTACCGCATCGTCATGGAGATGGAGCATCGCGGATACGCCGAGAAAAGCGGCACGGGTTATGCTCTCGGCGCGAAGTTCTTCGTGCTCGGCCAGATCGCGGGAAGCCGCATCGATATGCGTACAAAGGCGCTGCCGGTGATGAAGGAACTCAGCGAACAGACCGGCGAAACCGTGCATTTAGCAATTCTGCAGGGTGACCGTATGGTGCTGCTGGACCAGATCGAAACGACGAATCCATTGCGCATACATGCCGATACCGGATCGATACTGTATCCGCATGCTTCAGCATTCGGCAAGTGCATGCTTGCGTTCGCGGATGAAAAATTCATGAATGAATATATCAGGAAGGGTCTGGCATCTCTCACGGAGAGGACCATAACCGATGGCGGGAAACTTCGTTCAGAATTGTCCGGCATCAGAACGAACGGCTTTGCGTTCGACTATGAGGAATATCTGAACGGCGTTCGCTGTATCGGCGCACCGGTGCATGGCACGGATACAATGGGAATAGCGTCCATTGGTATCGTTGCGCCCGCATACCGGCTTTCGGAAGAGCGGATGAAGGGGATCGCATCGGTCGTTATCGAAGCATCAAATCGCATTTCAGAGACTATGGGCAGGACGGGCAGGCAATTCGCGGGAGTGCAGCATGTCTGATAAAACCGGAACAACATCTCGTCCCAATCTCGTTTTCATTTTTGCAGACCAAATGCGCGGCATGGATATGGGGTGTGCCGGTAATCACCAGATACATACCCCGAACTTAGATCGCTTAGCTGGTGAAGGCATCCGTTTCAGTAACGCAGTATCATGCCTTGCCTCCTGTACACCGCATCGTGCCTGTCTCATAAGCGGACGCTACCCGACAACGACCGGTGTGCTTTCAAACGACGTCCCCTTGCCGATCGACGGCAAAGGTATCGGACATGCTCTGCGGGCCGGCGGATACAAAACCGGCTGGGTCGGAAAATGGCATCTCTTCGGCCCCGCCGGATACCGCCGGACATTCATGCCGCCGGGAGAGCACCGTCATGGATTCGATGCTCTTTGGGTGGGAGTGAATTGCACTCACGATTATCTTGACGGGTGGTACTATCTCAACGACGATCCGTCCCCGGTAAGATTTTATGGATACGAGCCGGATATACAGACTGACATTTCATTACAATATATTTCAGAGCATAAAAATAATCCCTTCTCGCTTTTCCTCTCTTATGGACCGCCACATGACCCCTACCATACAGTTCCGAACCGTTGGAAGGATATGTATGATCTCGAGATGCTGGAATTCCGTCCGAATGTCCCGCGTGATATTTTCAATTATCCAACGTGTGTTCCCGGCTGCTGCAAGCCTGTCGATACATATCTATCGCCCGAAGAGGTGGTGGAATGGCACAAACGGTATGGTTTTGATAAATCAATTGGCAGAGGGTCGATGCCGAATACACCCGACCTGATCATGCTGCGCGATTACTATGCGGCGATTTCTGCATTAGACCACAATGTCGGGCGAATCCTCGATCACCTGGAACAATGCGGAATTGCCGATAATACAATAGTCGTGTTTACCTCCGACCACGGCGATATGCTTTTTTCGCAGGGCGCCTTTCAAAAAGTCCACCCATGGGAGGAATCGATCAACGTTCCATTCATTCTCCGCTATCCAAAAGAGGTCCCTGCCGGCACTACATCACGGCCGTTCAACACGCCGGATATCATGCCGACGCTCATGGAATTACTCGGGCTGCCGGTGCCGGATTATTGCGAGGGTATGAATTTCGCACCGCTCATCAGAGGCGAAGCGCAGAAAACGCCGGATGCGGCGTACATCATGTGTCCGTGGGAGTGGAATTTGCCGGCGTATCGAGGCATCCGAACGGAGCGGTATACCTATGCAGAATCCATGGCGGCTCCGATAATATTATACGACAATCAGGAAGATCCCTGTCAATTGCGCAATCTGATCGATGACACTCATTCCAGCGAATTGTTAAAGAACTTGAAAAAACAATGCCATGACCTTGCGGAGAATAAAAATATTCCATTCGAATCCTGGTCGGTCATAAGCAGACGATTGGATGAAGTGAACCGTGCGTGGGTAGAAAGGTATGGAGAGACGATCAAGCCGACGGCATGGGACTTCATGAGGCGGAAATAGAATGCAAACAACAAGCCTGGTCAACATTAATCTGGTATTCACAGCAGCGCTACTGCTGCTTGTCGCGCACACCTGGGCTGCACCAGAAGCCGCGCAAGATTTAAAATTGAGCGCCCGCGTGCTCACCACGGTCACCCCGCCATTTCTGAACTCCGATAAAAAACCGGATGCCATTGTCCAGAACCAGGGCGAGTTTACCGGCGGGCGCTTTTTATTCGGGGAAAAAAGCCTTGCGATTGACGCAGATGGGAAAATATCGCTGAAAAGCCAGAGCTCGCGCGCGCAGTTCAGCATGACGTATACTGCGAACACCGCTTTTGGATATTTACAATTGCATCAATTCAAGGATGTACAGATAAAACCTTTCGCCTCTGAGAAGAAAGTTGCCATTACGGCGAAGTTTCCATTGGACAAACCCGGGCTCATCCTCGGTGATGTAAAAATCGATATCACTCTTTTACCTGATGGGCTTATCCGTTTTGATGCGGAACGCCAGATTCCTGAAGGTTCAGAAAAATTGCTTGTTGCCGGGTTTATAGGAATAACTGCGCCTTCCACAAGTATTATGTCGGGTATGTTTTTCAATGTAGACGGGAAAGATTTTCCGCTAAGCAAATACGAGAAAAATACAATTCTTTGTGACACCAATAAGTTCACGTCACTGGCAATGTTTGCCGATTCAAAAATACCTGCTTTTACTGTCAATAGTTTATACCCGGGTGTGCTTCTTGCATCAGGCGATTCAGCGGGAATTCTTGTGCGTATTAAACCAGACTCGGCCGGCAAAGAATCGTTTACGCTTGACTTGCGCGCCGGTGTCGAGATCAAACAATCCGACGCCTACGCGGGCATCGACATCAAAGCCGCGGACGATCTGAATACCCCGGTCTGGCGTGCCGGCATCAATCTGATGCAAAATGCGTCGTTCGAAGCGGGTTTCAGATACTGGAAAATCAATGGTTATTGGCCAACGGATTCCAAAGGTCTGAAGATTTTTGAAATTGACAATACCGTTTCAAAATATGGAAAAAACAGCATGCTTATCCGTCATTTCACACAACAGTATCCCTTACGGGAGCAAATGCTCTATTCTTTTACATTTCCAGTGAATAAACGGAAAATATATTCGGTAAGCTATTGGGCAAAAACTGACAGCAAAGACAGTCCTGTTTTAAATATTAACATCCAGAGCTGGATCCCTCTTTGGGGCGAACGGGTTAATGAAAGACGATTCTTTAACATAAAAGTTAATTCACGCGAGTGGACACGGTATTCAACCAATTTTAGTTTTGCGCCGGAGGCACCCGGAGGCACGGCTGCCGCACTGACACTCAGCGTCAGCGGTACTCCCGGCGGTAAAACATGGGTCGATGGAATTCAAGTTATCGAAGGGGAACAGAGTGATTTTCAGTCTGAGCCCAGCGCGGAGCTCATGGTAAACGGACAGCCGGACGCCAATGTCGAAAGCCAGTCGCCGTTCGAATCGGAATTGATAATTCATGACGCTCCGAAAAAGATGAACGGTACCGTGCAGGTGGCCGTGGATAATTTCCAGAAGGTGCTGCAGAGCAAGAGTACCTTTGAATTTCAAACGGATGAAAACGGTAAGGCAAAAATAAAATTGCCGTGGAAAACAAAAGATTTTCTGAAAGGGATAAACATTGTCCGTACGGAGTTTTCCGGCAGCGGTTTGAGCTATACCGATTATTTCAGGATTAATATAATGGATTACCTGACGGGAACACATAAGAACAAAGAGTTTTTCAGTCTCTATATCCAAGAGACAGTGTCTAAAGCGCCCGATCGAACAAACTTTCTTAATTTCGTAAAATATTTTGGAATAGGCGCTATTGATGGAGGTAATGCTAAAACAACCAGGGAATTTCCAAAAGAAGATTATTTTGATCATATAACGAACTATGGCCTGCACTTTGAACAGGGTCTTATGATGGAAACAGTTTATATCAAGCCGTTTAAACTTATCCTTTCAGACGGCAGTACGAATGAAATTGTACTATTGGAAACAGCGACCAATTGTAGTCCTGAACTGGAAAGGCAAATCGAAACCATTACAGAACGCCTTGTCCGCTCTATGCACTGGATCGATGCATGGGCGCTCATCGGCGAGCTGGATTGCCGTTTTGCCAATATGCCGATTGCTGATGCAGCCAACATGCTTCATGCTTTCTGGCGCGGCGTTAAAAAAGGAAATCCAAACGCCAGGGTATATCTTGACCAGGGAATAGCATCATTGACTCCAGACCGCACCATACCGTACTTAAAGCGTTTGATACAAGCCGTAGGGAAAACACCTCAATTTGATGCTATTGCCGCTCATACGTATCGGACCGGCCCGGAAAATCCGGATCTGGATGATGACACTGCCATCCTTTTGAAAATGCTTGATGAAAATGGATACGGCGACACAGATGTTTTTTTCAACGAAGGTATTTGGTATGCGGGATACAATATTCCCGCCTGGAACTTGAATCCTTATGCGGGAGGGACTACTGCCGTACATTGGAAGAACATGCCGGCTGTTTCCTATGACATGGGTTGGGGTGAAAAAATATCTTCCGCTTTTATTATGCGAAGTCATCTGGCGGCAATGAAATATAAAAAACGCATAAAGGCAGTAACATCCGGAAGTTTACACCATTTGAGTATGACTTTGGATCACTATTATTCGCCTAACGCCCAATTCAGAGTAATAAACACACTTGGCAACATGCTGGGCGACGCCGATTTCCGTGAAGACATCCGCTTTGCACGTGACTCGCGCGCCTACGTTTTTGAAACCGCTAACAGTGAGCCCGTAGCAGCCGTATGGTCATATATCCCGGATGTTGACCGCGGGCGTGCGCCGGAGCCGGAGTTTGATGCTGACTTCGGAGATATTCCGGTAAAGTTTTATGACATGATGGGCGCCAGACGAGAAATTAAAAAAAATGAAACCGGGAGCGTTACTATACCGCTCTCTCCATTTCCGGTTTTCATTAAAGGCGAGCCGGGCTCTCTGGGGAAAATATCCGCCGCCTTAAAAAAAGCCGTTGCGAAAGGCGTTGAGATGTCGCCATTTACCGTATCGTCGGCATTGACCGCCGACAATAACCTGCAAATTACTTTTAAGAATATGTTTTCCAAAGATTGGAAGGGAGTGGTAAATATTGGCGGCAAATCTTGTGAACTTTCCGTTTCTTTATTGGGTGCAGAAAGAATACAGGCGCCGCTTAAACAACAGCCGCTTTTTGATAGAATAATTGATTTGCACGTACCCGTTTCGTTGCAGGAAAATAACGGACAAGCGTTTCAGGAAAATATTTCATTGACCGCATTGAAAGTAAAAAAAGCAAGAACCTCGCTGGTGATCGACGGCGATTTGGATGATTGGCAGAATATTCCAGAGGTGCAGATCACCAAAGCAAACCGCGCCGATGCGGTAAAACCAAACGAAAAAGCCCGCTACCCGGGAGACTTCCAGGCGTTCTTCAAAGTTGCCTGGGATGAAAATAATTTCTACCTCTGCTCCAAAGTTGTAGACGACAAATTCAGCGTTGATGAGAAACACCCCATTGACTCCCGGTATAAAAACGATTGCCTGCAGGTATACTTTGACACCCGCTGCGATGCGCGGGCGAATTTTTCAAAGACAAAGTCACCGCGTATGGATGTGAATGATTATAGTTATGACTTTAGTCCTGACCTTGAAGGAAATAAATTGACGGCCTATCTCCGCAATGTGCCGGATTTTCAGCTTTCCGGCATTGCTGGCGGAAATATGGTTGAACCGGAGATCAAGACGGCTTTTAAGCGGACCGCGGACGGATATATTTACGAGATCGCTTTTCCCCAAAATCGTATCAAGCCAATGTCTTTGACCGCCGGTGTGAATATCGGTCTCGGGTTGATGTGGAGCGACAGTGATGAGGGGCTCAAGGCGCAGTACAGCATTGTTCCCGGGGTACAGTGTTATATTAACGCCAATCTGTGGCCGGTCATGGTGCTGACGGAGAAAAAATGAAACAATCCTGGAGATACGCATGAGCATACCATCGGTTTCTTTGGAAAGCAGTATTCTAAAACGCCTCAACCAGCACACACTTGCCGGCTTCTACGAGGAGAAGAACGCACCGATATTCGCCCGCACCGCCCGCGCGCTAAGGAGGTACTGCGAGAACGCCGCGCCCCCCATATATTCCGGCACCGCGCTTTTCCCGAACGGCGGCTGCAATCTCTGGAATCTCATTCCAAAACAGGCTGTCAGATATGACTATTCATCCGGCCTTATCGGTGTCGAACCCACGCTGACGGAATTAGCGAATGCATCGAACGATACGGCGGAACGCCAGATCCTCGGAGGGATTGTCGGCGATGTGCGTACCTATTCAGTCAATCCCATGTCCACAAAATTCAAGACCGGTGGAGGCGGGTATACACATTCTATCATCAACTACGGGCGTGTGCTTGCCGAGGGGCTGGAAGGATATCGAACGCGCATCGAGCAGCATACGCGGGGAACAAGGGGGCATGGTTCCCGAGCGGCTCGCACTGAGCGAAGCCGAAGTGAGTCGAGGGATGCCCCCTTGTTCTATAACGCACTGCTCGATGCCCTTGACGGGCTCATCATACTGCATGCAAAATGCCGCGATGCGATAGCATCGGCATCCTCCGATGAAGGGAGAACGCTCGCTGTCGCATTCGAACAGATGCCGGTGAAGCCGGCGCGTTCATTCTATGAGGCGATGGTCGCTTTCAATTTTCTATGGTATGTCGACGGCACCGATTCCATCGGCCGCTTCGATCAATTCATGTATCCGTATTACAAAGCGGATAGAGAACGCGGCGCGATAACCGACGAGGAGGTGAAACGGCTGCTCGTCGAATTCTGGAAGAACATGGATGCCAACAGCGGCTGGCATATGATACTCGGCGGCAGCGATGATAAAGGGAAGCCGGCGTACAATGAATTCACCGATCTCTGTCTTGAAACGCTCGGCGGCTTTCGGCGTCCGAATGCCGGAATACGTGTCCGGAAGGATATGCCCCCCGCGGTTTGGGAACGCGTGTTCGATACCATCAACAGCGGCGCGGGGAATCCGGCGCTCTATAATGAAGAAGCATACGCAAAGTCGATACCGAAGTTCACCGGTGTAAAAGGGAAAGATGCGAGCGAATTCGCCTACGGCGGCTGCACGGAGCTCATGTTCCATGGGCTTTCGAATGTCGGCTCGCTCGATGCCGGCATAAATCTCATCGAGGTGCTCGACGGCACGACAAAGTCATCCCTTCACGATTCCGCGTCGTTCGAGGATTTCTCGCGGCGGTTCAAGGATGATATCGTATTGAACATCGATGAAATGATCGATGAGGTAAATCTCAATCAGGAATACAAGCTGCGGTTCCGCCCGCTGCCGATACGAACACTCTTCATCGACGACTGTATCGATCGGGGCGTTGAGTACAATGCCGGCGGTGCTCGGTACAACGGGAGCGTGGTGAACGTCGGCGGGCTTGCGAACGCGGTCAACTCGCTTTTCGTCATACAAAAGGTGTTCGACGGCGAGCTCGGCGTTACAAAGAGCTCATTTTCCGCGATGCTTGCCGATGACTGGCGCGGCCATGACGATATTCTTGCACAGATAAAACATCTTGAGAAATTCGGGAACAATAATCGTTCCGTGGATGCGCTCGCAGAGGACATAGCCGGCATTGTGTTCGAACGCATCACCGCGAGGAAATGCCGGCGGGGTAACGGTTTTTTCCTTCCCGCATGCCTCATGTTCGTTACCTTTGCTAATGAGGGCCGCGATGTCGATGCAACGCCCGACGGGCGCACGCGCTCATCCCCCATCGCGGATTCCATCGGACCGATGCAGGGGACTGATCGTGACGGGCCTACATCGATGCTCCTCTCGGTGGCAAAACTCCCTCAATACAAGGCTATCGGGACGCTTGTGCTCAACATGCGTCTGCCGAAGGTCGTGTTCGAAACGCCTGAAACACGCGAGAAACTGAAAACGCTCATTCAAACCTACTTCGATCTCGGCGGACTGCAGATACAGTTCACGGTCGTCGATGAAAAGGCGCTCAAGGACGCTATCGATCACCCGGAAAATTATGAAAGTCTCGTCGTCCGCATCGGCGGATATACGGAATACTTCAACCGGCTTACGCGGGAGCTCAAGGAAGAGGTATTGAAACGCACGGCGCACAGCGTATAATTGCTGCCATGGAAGGCATCGTATTCAACATTCAGCGCTTCTCCATCCACGACGGCCCCGGCATCCGCACGACGGTATTTCTCAAAGGCTGCGATCTCAAATGCATGTGGTGCCACAATCCGGAATCGATATCGGCGCAGCGTGAGCTCCAGTATTTCCCGCATAAGTGCATCGCCTGCGGCAATTGCGCAAAGGTGTGTCCGGTCAACGCACAGCGCATGGAGGACGGGAAGCATGTGTTTATCCGCGAGCTGTGCACGCGCTGCGGCAAATGCGTAGAGGTCTGTTACGCTGAAGCGCTCGTGATGGCGGGAAAGTGCATGACAGCGGATGAGATAATGACCGAGGTGATGAAGGACGCCCCGTTCTATGAGCGATCACAAGGCGGCGTTACCTTCTCCGGGGGCGAGGCGCTTGTGCAGCGTGAATTTGTACTCGAGCTGTTGAAGCGAAGCAAGGCGGGGGGCCTTCATACCGTGATCGATACTGCGGGAAATGTGCCGTGGGCGACATTCGAGTCGGTACTGCCGTATACGGACCTCTTTCTCTATGACGTCAAGATCATCGATGATGAAAAGCACAAGCAGTTCACCGGCGTAAGCAATAAACGCATACGTGAGAACCTCCGAAAACTCGGTGTGATGAAAACCGCGGTATGGATACGGATACCGACGATACCGGGCGTGAATGACAGCAGAGAGGAGATGAGCGCTATCGCCGATGCGATAGCGGGCCTTTCTGCCGTCACACGCGTGGAGCTCATGCCGTATCATACTATCGCCTCGGGAAAATATGGATCGCTCGGGCTTACCTATCCGCTTTCGCATCTTGCCGCTCCGACACAGGAACATATCGATGATCTCACGCGGATATTTATCGATCACGGCCTGCCTGTCGGGGAACAGAATTGATTTTTGCCCGTTGGGATATAGGATTACCGCACGATCTCTCCGGAGGAACACATGATCGATCTCCCTCGCGAGATATTCAATGCTCCAAAAACGTTCCCTGCACCCGGTTTTGAAGCCGACGGCGTCACATCGCTGTTCTATGAAGGCATGCCATGGAACGGAAGACCGACGCGCGTTTTCGCGTGGTACGGCGCACCGACACATGCAACGGATGAAAAACTCCCCGCTATTGTCCTCGTTCACGGCGGCGGCGGGACAGCGTTCGCGGATTGGGTACGGCTCTGGAATTCGCGCGGATATGCCGCTCTCGCAATGGATACCTGCGGCGGTGTTCCCGCATGGCATACATCGCCCTATTCACGCAATCCCTGGCCGCGTCATGAGCATTCGGGCCCGCGCGGATGGGGGCTCGATGACGCATCATTTTTTCCCGAACTGCCGGCGCACGATCAATGGCCGTTCCATGCGGTAAGCTCGGTCGTGCTCGCCGCCTCGCTTCTGCGGTCATTCCCCGAAATAGATCCGACGCGCATCGGCATTACCGGCGTTTCATGGGGAGGATATCTCACCTGCATGGCGGCCGGGGTCGATGCCCGATTCGCGTTCGCGGCACCGGTATACGGCTGCGGTTTTCTCGACGGCACATCGGTCGGCCTCGGGGCTCAACTGCGCAATGACAGGGATAAGCCTCGACTCGATCAATGGTTTTCGCTCTGGGACCCATCGCATTATCTCCCGAAAGCTGAAATGCCTGTACTGTGGGTGAACGGTACGAATGACTTCGCCTTCCCCATGGACTCGATGCAGAAGTCGTATCGCATCGCTGTCGGCGAACGGCGTCTGGCAATTCGCGTACGTATGCCGCACGGTCACGGCGGGGCCGGAGAGAATCCGCCTGAGATACATGCTTTTGCCGATGCACTGTGCAAAGGCGGCGTTCCGCTTTCCGTCTTCGGCGATCAGGGTCATGACAGGACATCGGCATGGGCATCGTTCTCAAGCGCGCGGAAGATCGTGAAAGCGGAATTGAATTTTACCCGGGCGACCGGATTCTGGACGGACCGAACATGGTATTCTGTCCCCGCTGTTGATGACGCCTCCCGCGTGTCGGCAGTGCTGCCGCCGCAGACAACGGTGTATTACTTCAATCTGTTCGATGCGGACGGTATCGTTGCGAGCTCGGAGCATGCGGCGCTTGTCTGATCAAGCCGATACCGCTTTCTGCCCTTTCGGGAAAAATCCCTATGGCCGCAGGGGCGCAGCATGGATACTGAGCGCCGATATCGCGCCGGTGAACGGTTCTGCCGATGGCCCGGGATTACCATATCCGCATCCGATGATAAGTCCTCCGGAAAGCCGCGGCAGCCGTCCCTGCATATCTATTCGGGCGGAAAGTTTTTTATCGATATAGATCTCAAGTGACCGCAGATCATACACCACCTGCACGGAACATAGTCCTTCGGGAAGCGGCTCCGCGGACTTACAGTTATTCGTTCCGACAGCAGCGGTAAGCCTTCCGTCAGGACCGTACTTGAGCGAGAGCTGCCAGCCGAGCAGGAGTATCGTCTGCGAAGCGATCTGCGGCTTTGAACGCATCGTGAACCCTATCGTGAAACAGCCCTGCGGGAGAACGCCGAACGGCAGGGCGACGAACTGCTTTTTCGCGCCGTCGAATATGAGCGCCGGACGGCCTTCCAGCTCGCCGCGAGCCGGCGACTGATCCGATCCGCCGACACCCGCACCGAATCCTGTCACCGAGACGCCGCCGAATTTCCCGTAATGCCCGTACGCGGAAGTATCGAGGACAAGCCCCCCGCCGCGTTCATCAAATCCCCACGAGCCGATGAGCGCATCGTCGCAGGGTATCTCCCCCGGCACTGCTTTGCCCTCTTTTTCGTCATAATACCAGGTGGGAAATGTTATCCCGACCGGAGGGAATACCGGCGATGATTGCGCAGTATTTCCGGCGGCGGTTTTTACATCAAGCCAGTACGCGTCTGCGGGTTTCTTTCCCGCTGCGGGGATGGTGAAATTCCGTGAGAGCGGCAGCGTCATATCCTGCGCGGCTGAACGCGCCGGTGAGAGTTCAATCAGCACAAAACCGTCGCGCCCGAGCGCGAATGTCCGTGAACCGGAGCTGATAAGATCATTGATGCTGAGCTCTTGTGAGAGCGCTCCGATCCTGATCATGAGCGTTGTGTCGACGGATGTCAGCGTGCAGCGAATGCCGTCGAAGCCTGCATTGACGCCGAGTCCGGCGCGGCCGAACGCCCTCGATATCCAGCGCACGGACGATGCGTCTGCGGTCAGGTTCGATATCCTGCTGCCGATGGCTTCAGCACTGACGATCGTGCCGTTCCTGAGAGCGAGTGAGCATTCATATTCGGGGCGGTCGCATTCGAAATAGCGTATCATGCATTCGTATGACGGCGCTGCACCCGCTGCCGGAAGTGCGAGCGGCATTTCCATGCGTGTAGGCGTTTCACCCTTGTTCGCTGCATTGCGCCGCATGAGCGTGACCGCCGCTTTTCCGCCGCCCGTGACCGTTGCACTGAACGCCCGCGGCGACCCGCTGAGCGAGGCGGATGAAGAGGATATCTGATCATCGAAGAGATATCGCATGGTAAAACGATCGAAACGGGCGACGGGATTTATCCAGGTCCAGCGTGTGTTCACGGTCTGTTTTATTCGTGCTCCTGTCAGCGCTGCCGTGATACGCACCGCACGGGCGTTCTTGTAGTGTGCATAGGGAAGCTCCGCGGTCAACGCATGCATCTCCCCTGGCGACAGGTTCTGTTCGAACGTGGAGATCGTTTTCCCCGATTCATCCTGCCAGCTGCCGGCGAGCTTCAATGCCTCCCTGTACGGCAGATCGAGGAATTCGGTGTAGATGATATCGCCGCGCATTACCTCGGTAGGCTGACTGACCCAGATGCGCGGTGATGGATACTGCGTCACCGGCACGCCCTTGTACTTCTCGATGTAATAACGCGAGAGCTCTAAAAGACAGTTCCCGGTACGCGCACCGGGGCCGATCTGCGCATCTTCGCTGTAGTCGTTCCATGACTGTATCATCACGCCGAAGGGGGAGAGCGCAATCATCTTTTCCCAAGCCTCGCGATAGTACGCTGTCCCTTTCGGATCAACGAACCAGCCGGCCTCCTCACGCCAGAAACCGGGTATGAGCCCGGCGATATAGGTCATACCGAAGGCGTCAGCTTCCGACTTGTATTTCTCCATCGCGTCATGTACGACGCTCCATGGCTTATCGCTCACCATAATGAGATTGTGCAGACCCCCGAATTCCCAAAGGCCGTCCCAGAGCGGCATAAGCTCCTCTTTCTCATAGTCGGTATACCCGGTACCGCCCACCTTTGATGATTCGAACATGTTCGCGAAGAGGTATATATCATTCCCAGTCTCTCTGCGAACCGTCTCGACGATATCTTTCCAGTCCTCAGCGGGGAAACTGCCCTCGCCGCGGGAAACATTGAACGGGAATTTCACCTGCGATGTGCGCAGCCACAAAAGATAGACCGGCTTGCCGTTGACGCGGTACACCGACGGATGTTTTCCGAATTCGCGGTGTGTCATGATGATCCAGTCGATGACTTCCTGCTTTGATGAATAGTACATCTCAAGTTCGAACAGTATCTTGAGATCGAGCGGCCGCGCCGCGAGAAGCATGTTGCGCCAAAGCGCGAGCGTACTGTCGAAATATACCTTTCTCGGGTTCGACTGTATGGCAAAGCCGTCAAGACCGCCTTTCTTCGCGGCGTTGATCATGATCGTCAGATCTTTCACCTGATCGCCGGTACTTGCCCATACCGGACGGTCGCGCAGCCCGGAATAATCGTAATCGAGAAGGAAACTGCGCATGAACCACCCGAAAACGGGTTTCCTTGCATCTGAAGGCGAGAGTATGTTCTTTGCCGTCGCGGCGGTTTGTACGGTGCGGCGAATGAAGTGCATATCATCGATGATGATGCTCGTGCTCTCGTTCGTGGACGGTTCGCGTGTATCCATGGATATCTGTATGTTGTCAAGCGCGTTCCACCCCTTCGGCGATCGTATCTTCGCGAAGCGATTGAACGGAATGACGGTCTTTTGCCATCCGTTGAAATTGAGGTCGATGGAAGCGAGGAAATAATTGCCGCTGTCGAACTTATTATCCGCGCGCGCCTTCTCGTACTCTGTGTCGGGAATGCTCGATATCGTGATGAATATCTTTTTCCCGCGATCCGCCTCGTTGTAAAGCCAGAACGTGATCGCTTTATACCCGCTTGCGTCAAAGCGATCGAGGTCTTTCGCCACAAGCCAGGGCTTACCCTTGCGCACGCCCCCGCAGTCCATGGCGTACGATCCTTCCTTTGCGAAACTGGTCCGCTTTGCGTGTTCCTTCCAGACGCCGGTTTCGAAATCGTCGAAGACGACGGAGTCGTCCGCTGTAAGCGACGCGAGAATCGCATGTACGGCGATCAGAGCAATGAGAGCACATTTCATTTGCGATCCTCGCTACGGTTTTTTTCCTCCCCTCCCCCTCTCTCACTTCTCTGTGAGAGAGGGGGAGGGGCCGGGGGTGGGGGTGAGTGTTTTTCTGCCTCGTTAAAAAGCGCTTCTATGTTCGCCGGCGCTATGTCCGGCAGTATCGCCTCATGGCTCGGTGATATCACAAGCCCCGTCGGGAATATCGCCTTAAGCTCACGCACCTTCGCGGTGACAGCATCCGGCGTGCCGCGCACGAGAAGCTCCTGCGCATCGACACCGCCGCAGAAAGCAGTTCTCGTGCCGTATGAATCTTTGAGACCGCCGGGCGACATACCCGCGGCAAGTGCCTGTATCGGATGTATCACATCGACGCCCGCTTTGATGAGGTCGTCGATGACAGGACAGATGGAACCGCAGGAATGATACACCACTTTCACGCCGTATGACTTCGCCTGGGCGATAAGACGCTTTGCGTTCGGGAGCACATGTTCGCGTATCATTTCCGGCGAGAGCATGAGGCCGGTCTGACTGCCGAGATCATTGCCGATGAGCACCGCATCAAGCCTCCCTATCGTCGCTTCGAAGAATATCTTATTGGCGGTCAGATAGAATTCCGTTACGCGGTCGTCCACGGCTTTGAACATCCGTGGTTCGGTGAGCATGGTCATGAGCGCGTTCTCCATGCCGAACGCAGCGCAGGTGTCCTGGAAATGCGCCGACCAGAGTATGCCCATGACGGCATAGCCGGGAGGCACATCGGCGAGCGCGGCCTTGCAGGCAGCCGTACTCATATGTTCGGCGGGGTCGGGCCATGTGAATTTCGCCACATCGCGCACATCAGTTCTGTCGGCAAAAAATCCGCGCGCAGTGAGCGTGCGTTCTTCGTATGCCGCCGTATCGACGGCGAAGTTGAACGCGCAGGCGATGTGATCCGCCGGCGGGTCATCGTAGGGCACCTCCACCGGCCACACATCATCATTGATGGCGGACTTAAGACCGATGATGTCCTTCACGCCGAACTGGCGATACAGCGCGGGGAGCGCGCCCGCAACCGGAAGCCCCAGCCATGACGCGGGGCGATCGACTGGCCTCCGCTCGACGGTAGCAATGAACCGTTCCTTGTGCGTCATGGCATCTCCTATGCGACGATGTTCTCAGCCGCGATCGTTTCGATCTTCTCCGGCAGTGTATCAAGATCAAGCCGTACGACAAGCACCGTGTTCGCGTGCTCGTTGACCGGAAGATCTGCGATGCGCAGATACGGTTTTTTATCCTTGTGATGCCACGGGAGGAGTTCAATGCGCACGGAAGCCGCTTCGCCGGTATTGAGAATGCGTGCGCTCTTCGGCATCACATCGAGCGGGCGCAGTATCACGGCATTCGTCTCAGGCGGTCTTATGAGATGCACATAGAGCGTATTCCCGCGTCGGGTGATCATGATGTTCGTATCGTCATTGAGCGGCATGACCTTGGTATCCTCGAACGCCTCGCGCACACGCCTGTACCACGCCCCGGTGCGCCGCACGATATCCGCATACTCCTGCGTTATGACGCCGTCCGCGTTCGGGCCGACATTGAGGAGATAATTCCCGCCCTTCGCGAACATATTATCCATGCTCGCAATGAGATGCCGGTCGCTGTAGAAATCCTCGTAATCGCGATAACCCCAGCTCTGCTTGCCGACGGACTGACACGCCTCGATCGGCCGTGTGAACGAACGCATCGAATGCACGGACTCATCCCAGTCGCGCTCCGGCGTAGCGAAATCCCCTTCGTCAAAGCCGCGCCCATCGATGACGGCGAACGGCTGAAGCGAGCGTATCATCGCATTGACGGACGGGTCCTTGCGTCCGAACATATGCGCGTCCCACCAGAAGCCGTGTATCGCTCCGTAATCGGTACAAAGCTCGCGTACCTGAGCCTTCACGAAGTCCATGTATTTCTCTTCGTCAGGCGTATCGCCTTTTTCCGGCGCACTGAGTTCATAGCTCCGCCCCGCATTCGGATAATTCGGATGATGCATATCCGCCACCGAGTAATAGAGACAGGGCGGGATATCCCTGCGATGGCAGGCGTCGGCGACCATACGAAGAATATCTTTCCCGTACGGCGTATGCATGACGTTGTAATCCGTAGCCTTCGTGTCCCACATGCAGAATCCGTCGATGTGCTTCGTGGTGAAGGTGAGATATTCCATACCCGCTTCCTGCATGATATCGAGCCATGTGTCAGGGTCGAATCGTTTCGGGTTGAACTGCTTCATGAACGGCGCATATTCCGCGCGTGCCATGCCGAGCCGGAACTGATGCTGCTCATGCCACGCGCCCACGGCATAGATGCCCCAATGCACGAAAAGTCCGAAGCGTTTGTTCATGAACCAATCGCGCGTATCATTGAAATAGGTGCGCATCGCATCTCCCTTGACGAACGAATGTTTTACGGTACGATGAATATACGGCAAACGCCCCCATTGTCCATAGACGAAGCGGGGCGAAATCATGGACGAACCGGGAAGCCATGGAATACAGCACATTCTCATCGCTCGAAAGCACCATCAATTCGCTCGCGTTCAGGCTTATCCTCTCCGGGCGTGTGAGCGCCGGTTCCGAATGGCGTTTCATGAACCACCCCGCACCGGCCAATCGCCTCTATTTCATTTTCGACGGTGACGGCTATATCGGCAATGCCGGGACAAAAAAGCGCTTCGAAAAAAACCTCATCATGCTGACGACGGTCAATTCCTTCTTCGATTATGTCTGTGAGAGCCGTCTGGAAAAGATATTCTTTCATTTCCGGCTCGAGCTTTATCCGGGAAAGGATATTTTCGACGGCGTGAACGACTGCCTCACGCGCGAAGGGGACCGATCGTTCTTTGAGACGCTTGCGGCGAAGGCAGAGAGCACGCGCATGGGCGATATGCTCGAGGCAGAGTCGATGCTCCTTTCCGCCATAGCGCCCTTTGTGAAGACCGATGTTCGCGATGTGCGAAAACGCATAGCCGTGGGCGAGAAGTACCGTCGGCTTTTCTCGGCGATCGATGAGCGCTGCTCGCTTGCGACGACGACGAAAGAGCTTGCGGTACTTGTCGGTTCCTCTGAATCGACGCTCGTGAAGAATTTCCGGCATGATGTCGGTATATCGCTTAAGCAGTACCTCATGGACCGCATAGCCTCCCGGGCCAAGGAGGAAGTGCACGGTACCGACAGAAAGGTCAAGGATATCGCACGTTCACTCGGCTTTGCCGACGAATTCTATTTCTCACGTTTCTTCAAAAAGCATGCGGGGCTTTCGCCGGCGGAATATCGGAAGGCGAATATACTGCGATAGAAAGGGTTTTTATTCGCCGCCATCACCGCCTGCCTGCAGCTGCTCTCGCAGTTACTGTTTCGAAGTGATGAGTATCTTCATTTTCAACGTTGCAGCTTGTCACGGGAGTATGCGCGCGCCCGGCATCGTATCCGATCGGCAAGCACAACCGACTCAAGCACGCTTGCTGCATCATCCTCGATCGATCTGTTCTCGACAAGCGCCTCGATGAACGCACGGTGTTCGTGATAGAAGCCGTTCGAGCGGAACATCTCCGTCGACTCGCTGCCATCGTCCCCGCTCCAGACCATCTCCGCCCTTTTACCAAGACGCACGATGCTGCCGGGGGCGTCAGTACCGTTCCAAACCGGCAGCTGTGCGATATACGTAGCATCTTTCAGCGAGACCGTGATGCGCTCAATGGTCGTTCCCGCCATCGGGAGAAAGGCCATGGAAAATCGCGCTCCTGAATCGAACGTGCCGTGCACGAATATATCATCAACACCGGCAGTAACCCCTGTCGGGCGGTAATCAAGAGCACACTGTGCAATGCCCGAACGGGCGAGCACACGAACCGTGTCGATGCCGTGTATGGCCGTCGTGGAGAAATCGGCATCAGCACGGGCGTGGCGGTAAAAATCGAGACGAATGAAATGGATATCCTCCGGCATAGCGGCGGAAAGAATATCCTTCATGCGCCGGATGATCGGCATGTGCCGCCGGTTGAATGCGACCATGTTCTTTACGCCGTGCATGCGTGCGGTCTCAATGATGCGTTCCGTCTCCCCGGCATCCTTGCCCGGCGGTTTTTCCATGATGACCGGAATGCCCCGCGCGAGGACGTCGCATGCTACCGCACAAGTATGCTCCACCGGCACGATAACACTGACAGCATCGGGCTTTTCCTGGTCGATCATTTCATGATATTCAGTATACGCTTTTCGATAGCCGAAGTCGTCCGCGTATTCCTCGACGGCAGGGCGGTCAAGCCCCGCAACTGCGGCAAGGACAAGATCATCGCGCTCGGCGGCAAGCGCTTTCAGCGCCGGTCCATGCGCACTGCGCGACAGTGAACCTGCGCCGATGGAACAAAACACAAGCTTTTTCCCCGTACGCGCCGCATTCATCGCTTTACCTGCCATTTCAGCCAGGCGTAAAAAGTACGCCCCATGGACCGGTATCCGTCCGTGTTCGGGTGTACGCCATTATCCGTCGGGTATCCGCCGATCGGATCGATGCACAACTGCACAGGGATGAGATGCAGCCCCTCCTGCTCACGTCCGGAGAACTGCCGTATCTCCCGCTCGATGAGCCGGTGTTGCACGCGTTTCCAGCCCCAGCGGTGATATGCTCCTTTATAACTTGCGGCGAATCCTTCCTCGCGCGCATTGGGCGGCGTCGTGATACCGATACCGAAACGCGCGTTCTGTGCGGCGGCGCGGAATGCGGTGATGAACTTTTCAGCATCAGCGAACACGACATCGATACGCGCGTCGACCGCTGCCGTATCATCGGCGTTCGTACTGACACCGAAACAGTCGTTGACGCCGAGATGTATCGTTACGACATCGGGCGGTATCCCTCCGCATGACTCGGCGATGTAGCGCGGGATATCGAGCATCGGAGCCCCGTCGGCATGAAAGATGAATGGACTTGAGCGCTTTTTATACGTCCCGTCAGGGTTCGGCTCGTATTTCGTGAGGAAGGTGTTCCACGCCCAGCCGCCGTAGCCCTCGTGCGCAACGCCGGGAAGAACGCTCGGCGGACGATGCGTGCCGAGCATGGTGAGCGCGGGATTGTCGGGAGGGGTCATGCGCGTAAAGACCTCGTTCGGATATACCGATGCCATGGTGAGGCTGTCGCCAATCATGAGAAGGCGCATGTTCCTTCCGCTCCCGGCATTCTTCGGCGCAATGCGAAGCGTCATCGATGCGTGAGCACGTTCTTTCCCCTGCGCGTCGGCGACCGTCACGGTGACGACATGCTCGCCCGCGTCCTTTTCCGAGGGCATGATGGTCCAGCACCGCGCTTCGCTCTTCGATGCAACAGGGGCGTTCATCGTGAACGTGTACTGCGCGGGGTCTTCGGCGAGGATGATGTTGTCGTAATAGATGCTCATGGGCAGGTCAGCGACCGCGTACCAGAAAGGCGGGAGGATGAGGCGTACGTTCTCAGGATCGGGCAGCGCCGGCTCCCCGCTGTTCTTCGGCGATTGCGCTTCTGCGAGGGATGAAAGAACTAGAAAAATACAGCAGATGATGATCGTTCTCATTGTGCAGCTCCGAGTCAGTGTATAGCAAATCCCTTTACATTCCCATTCTCGGTCGCGACGACCACGCCCTGTGCGATCGCGTCGATGCCGATGGGCCTTCCGATGACCGTGCCGGCGGCAGTGATCTCCCCGCGCGCATTGCATGTCAGCACCGAACCGTCCTCGCAGGCGACAACGATGACGGGACCGCCCGATGACGGCATATATTTCAGCGCGGTTGCCGGGCTTGCAAGCCGCTTTGACCAGACCTTCTCAAGCGTATGGTCCATCACAAGCAGGATGCCGCGGAAGGTAGCCGTGATGATCTCCTTTTTCCCATCGCCGTCAAGATCGCCGACGTCCAGATCGCGTATATTATCGGCGACATCCCCCGGACCGAAATTCACATTGAAGAGCGGCGCTCCGTCGGACGACCAGAGGGCGATGCGGTTAAAAACGCCGTTAATGTCCGAGAGCACCTCTTTCTTTCCGTCGCCGTTCATATCCTCGATGAATAGATGCTTGCGGTACATGTTCGCCCAGCCTACGCCCATATCGGTAAAACCGGGGGGATACGCGTAGTAGCTGCGCGGCGTCGTAGCCAGTGTTCTGCTGTTTATCACCGCCGGCCTGTCTCCGTCGTTCGGGTAGCGCGCAAAAACGAGGTCGGTGCTCCCGTCGGACCGGTCGAGCATATTGAACACCGTTCCCGGCCCCCAGAATACGGGAAGTCGCTTGACGAGTTTCCCGCCGCTGTCGAGCATTTCGAGCGTACAGGTACTCCCGATGAACGCCTGACTTTCTCCGTTAAGGAACACGCCGGTGTGTATGCCGTAGATGCCGGGGTATGTCGACTTGAACCAGTACTGCTTCGCCGCAGCGATCACCTCCGGAGGCATTTCGGAAGTGAATGTCCATTTCCGAACCCCAGAATCGATATCGAAAGCGATGACCTTTTCGTCCGCACATCCGGCGAGGAGGAGATCATATTCCTTCCAGGGATGTATCACGCGCACCGGGGCATCCGCCGTGAGCGTGCGAAGCTCGCGTCCGTCGGAGGAGAACACGCGGATGTTCCTGTCATCGATAGTGCAGATGGATTCGGCAGCGGCGAAGGATGCGCACAGGAGACGCGATGTTTTTTTACCGGCACCGGCATTGAAGAGCTCACGCATCGCGGGCGTCCCTGCGCGTGACGGCGCTGCCGTGAGTTCCGCACGGGATTTCGTCTGCGCATCGGCGAACGTTTTTTCTATCCTGCCGGAATACGATGCCAAGAGCGCATCGGGCAGGAACGCGCGCGCCACCGTGTGATGCCCCGCAGCGAGCATGAGCATCATGAGTCCGTCCTTCTTCTGTGGCGCCACGGTCATGCCGTCGACGAGAACGCTGTCGTTCGAAAGCGCGAGGGCAAGCTCCATCCGCTGCTCTGCCGTGATATCCATCGTTCCTTCGTTGAAGTCCCAGTAGATGTCCGCCGGCGCCCCTGCGCGTATGAGCGGTTCCGATCTGCCGACGAGGCGAATCCCCCTGCCGTAGAGATGCCTTTTCCCCAGGATTATGAGCTCACCCGCATTCCCTTTATACTCGCCCGCGAAGGCTATCGCGGGTTCGGGCGCAGCGAAGACGGCGGCGTTCGTCTCGAGGCGTGTGCATGAAAGCACCTCGCCCGGCAGCAGTGTGCCTTTGCCTATGAGCGAGAAGAATATCCTGCGGCCGCCCTTCTCGACCGGACCGAACCATTCGAAGCTGCTGTCCTTTGTCGTCATCGCGTCAGCGGCGATAACCTTGAAGGTGCCGAGCTCACGCTCACGTGTTATAAGCGAGGGATCGGTGTAGAACGCAAGCCCCGCCACGCCGATGCTCAAGCCTGAGCTCTCGTTGTTCTTTCCCGTAACCTCGAAGCGGATGGTATGTTCCCCCGCAGCACAATCGACGGCACCGAGCGGCACGCCGTTCATCGCGATGTCGGGGGCATAGTGGTCATACTCCGCGCTGATGAGCCTGCCGTCGAGGAATATTTTCATGATGCCGCGGTCGCGAAAGTTCAGGAGGTTAAGGAAGCCGTCTCCGCGCGTTCGTGAATCGAGCGTGAATGTCATCTCGAACCAGGTGCCCGGATCCCGCGATCGCAAAAGCACGATGTCGTAGCTCGGCAGCGGCCGGACCATATTGGTGTCGGGATCGCTTGCGGAATACCGCGCGTTGAACGCAGAGATCACCGTCTTTCCGGCGACCGGACCGGTACTGCTTTTCACGGCATTGCAGCGCAGAACCCCCGGCGCTTCCTTCTTGAGCGGGCCGCTCCAGCCGAATTTCACCTCAGCGGCATCGCTCGTTCGCCGAAAGGAGAGATCGTCGACGATGAGGGCATAGCTCCCCGTCCGCTGGAACACTGTGCGCCGCCAGCTGGAGAAGGGCATCTTCACTACTTCAGCCGTCACGGCGGCATGGCGCATCGAACCGGCGAAGGATATGAGCGCTGCGTCCTGGGTTACCTCCTTGTCGAACATCCCGTCGATCCACACGGTGAGCTGATTGCCGAAACCCGAAAGCAGCGTGTATCCGTCGATGCGCAGATCGTCGATGAGGAACGTGTGATACGGATTGCGCGCCGAAGTGTTCGCACCGCGCACCTTTATGAAATCACCGGCATCATCGGGCATAGTGCGGTATGACGCCCAGAGGAAGGCATTGGTGAACGGGAATCCGGTATTACGTTCGCGCCAGCGCGGTTCGGGAAGGCGGTGTACGAGCCATGTGCCGGCGATATCGGTCGGCTGCCGCGGCGTGAGGCGTTCATCGGGAACGAACGACTGCCCGATGCGGAATTTGTCGGCAGCGAACAATATCCGCCGCTGGTATTCAAGGTATTTCCCATCGTTGAGCAGATACGCGAGTTTGCCCATATCTGCGATGCCGGCGCAATCAAGGTTCGGGTCGCCGTCCTTCCCGGAGAGCAGTGCTTCAAGACCCCGGGCATGCACGGCAAGTGCGCCGTTCGCCACCGACGCGCGCTCCCCCGAGAGAAGGAAATAGGTGAAGAGCGGCGCAATGGAGGTTATATACCACTGCGAGAGGCTTCCTTCGCCCAAAAGGCCGCGATCGAGCGGAGCGAAATAATTGCTGACCCCGCGCAGACACTGCGCCCACATCGGCGACGGGTAATATTTCTGGAAATAGCGCGCGAGCACATAGATGGATATGGCGGTCCATTGGCCGTGACGATCGCCGACCATACCGGGCTTCTCGGTAAGCGAATAGATCCCGGCGCCCCAATTCCCCATGTACGCGCCTCCCGGCGGTTTGACATGCCAGAGGAACTGCCGCGAAAAGGCGTTCGCCATCTTGAGGCGCTCCTCATCGGTGAAGACGGGGCTTTCTTCGATGAGATCCCAGAAGAGCATCATGTAGTGCGCGCCGTAATGGTATGATCCGCCGACGGGGTCGTCCTTGTTCTCGATAAGTTCGCCGTCAAGCTCGGAGATCTCCCGCTTGGCCTTCGCATCGGGGAACGCATAGCGCAGCATCTCCCGTGCGAAGCGCTCATTGCCGGTCATGTAATACATCGCCATGAGCTTGCTGATGCTGTTCCAGCCGAAGTACCCCTGCGAACGGTAATTTTTCGATGCATCCCAGAGTTCGACGTCCTTCACTTCCGAAGGGACTTCGATGCCCTGTCCCAGCCGTATGCGCATGCAATGACCGACAGTGAGGTCGCGTCCGCCGGCCATGCCGTTCACCATAGCGATGAACTCGTTCGCCGCAGCGGCAACGCCTTCCTTATCGCTGCCGCCGACGAAGATGATGTTGTGCCCGTTACCGAAAGGATCATGAAGGCTTCGGACCTCATAACCGCCTTTGCCGGGATACGCGAGATCGAGTAGGGTATAGAATCTGTTGTAAAGCTCCTCGATGATGCGGCTTGTCGAGCGGTTGCCGAGCACAAAAAGGCTTCGCTGTATCGGCAGTGTCCATGCCGTCGGCTCATCGGTTATGATCGGTATCGTTACCCCCGTTCTGTCGGCGATGCTCTTCTGCAGCATGCGGGCGAGATCATCATACATCTTCGACGCCGGGGCAACGATAGCGGCGGCAGGTGCGCCATCCTTCACAAGATGCGTTGTGATCGCCGGTGCTTTCAGCGCAGTGTACACGGGGGCTGCCGGTTCCGGCACCGCCGGTGATGCCGCTTTCGGCTCTGTCAACGCACTTGCCGCTGCGATCTTTCGTTTCATTTCTTCCTCGGTTAAAGCAAGAGGCGCTTCCGCCGCGAATGCTGCGCGCACTTCGTCCGCCGTGAGCGCAGCGCCGTAGAGGCATGCTTCGTCCAGGGCGATGGAGTTGTTCACCGAAGCGAACTGCCAGAAGTCCGAGGGGGAGACCTCCTCGGCGAACGCATCGCTTGCCCTCTGCACGCCGTTGACATAGATGCGTATCGCCGTTCTGTCATAGGTGAATGCAAGGTGGAACCATGCGCCGAACTGCTCCGATATAGGCACGCCGATTGCCTTGAACGATGATGCCCCCTGCACACCGCAGCGAAGCGAGCCCGTCTTGTCATCTATCCATGTAAGGAACGATGCACTGCCGGGCTTCCATGCCCGTAATGACCCGAAGATGATCTTCGAATCACCGCCGTCCTGGAAGGTCTTTTTTACCCAAGCGGTGAAGGTGAATCCGTTCCTGATCTTCGCCGAGATGTTGCCGATGCGTGCCGAGCCGCCCTTGGCGCCGAACGCGAGCGCTTTTCCCTGTATGTTCTGCACCAAAACAGCATCGCCGGATATCGTTCCGTTGAACGTGCCCAGAGCATCGTTGAGCACAGCGCCGGAACCTTCATCGAAGGTAAAGCGCGCGAACGGAGACGCATCCGCAGAGAGATGATACGACGCTGTCAGTATGACCACAAACGACATCAGCCCGTACTTTGCCATGCTGCTCTCCCGATGCTTTTAGCGGATCGTCCGAACAATATGTGTTATTGTACATTCTTCCCGTAACATCTGTCAATGACACAGAGTGATAAAAACATGACAAATATTGACATCCGCCGCCGCCGCGTGTACTATTACGCCGAGGCATCCATCGTGCAGAAGATACTTTTCGCGTACAAAATCACCAACAGGGTGAACCTTTCGGCGGATATGCACACGCACGATCATCATCATCTCATGTACCTCTACCGCGGGCACTGCCGGGCGTCCGTCATGAAGCGGGAATACGCCATGGCGCCGGGAATGCTCATCACGGTGCCGCCGCACACGCAGCACTCCTTCGTCTTTCCGAAGTATGCAAAGGAGCGATGCGTCGTGCTGCACCTGAAATGTCATCTCAGTGACGAGCTGCTTCGGCATATCAATACGCCGAACGTGCTGTCGTGTTCGCTGTTCCAGAGTGAGATCGAGAACGCGTTCACCCTCCTGCTCCGTGCAGTGAACAGCTCCTTTATCCGCTCACCGGTGCCGCTCACCGGACTTCTTCTCTATATCTTCTCCATGATATCCCAGTCCCCAGGGGTAAACACGGACAGCAGCGATTTAAACGACGATCGTATAATGAGGACCGTGCACTATATCGACAGAAATTTTCCGCACAAGATCACTATCACCTGTCTCGCCGGCATTGCCGGTCTGAATAAAAGCTACTATATAAGGCTATTCCATACCGTCATGGGCTGCCCTCCCGCCGACTATATAATCAAAAAGCGGCTGTCGCGCGCGGCCGATCTGCTGCTCTTTTCATCAGCAACGATCAGGGATATCGCGCAAGAATCGGGGTTTTCACACTACAATCACTTTTCAGACAAGTTTAAGCAGAACTATGGCGCACGGCCGAAACACTACCGCACAACGATGCTGCCCGGCAGTTTTTCCGCTGCAGGCGGCTCACGCAGCGGATAGGGACATTTCTCCGGCGTATATATCCGCCCGGATGCTCATCGACGCTCCAGACATGCCGACGACGGTCAATTCCTTCTTCGATTATGTCTGTGAAAGCCGTCTGGAAAAGATGTTCTTTCATTTCCGTCTCGAGCTCTATCCGGGGAAGGATATTTTCGACGGCGTGAACGACTGCCTCACGCGCACGGACGACCGCGCATTCTTCGAGACGCTTGCCGTGAAGGCACAGAGCAGACGCATGGGCGATATGCTGGAAGCACAGGCGATGCTCCTTTCGGCCATAGGGCCCTTCGTGCATACCGATGTCAATACCATGCGCAAACGTATCGCCATCGGCGAGAAATATCGGCGGCTTTTCTCCGCCATCGATGAGCGATGTTCGCTGGCAACGACGACGAAAGAACTTGCCGCGCTCATCGGCGCCTCAGAGTCGACGCTCGTGAAGAATTTCAGGCATGATGTCGGCATATCGCTTAAGCAGTACCTCATGGAGCGCATCGCCTCCCGCGCGAAAGAGGAAGTGCACGGCACTGAAAAAAAAGTGAAGGATATCGCGCACGATCTCGGCTTCTCCGACGAATTCTATTTCTCACGTTTTTTCAAGAAGCATGTGGGGATTTCACCGGCGGACTATCGGAAGGCGAACGTACTGCGATAAAAAAGATTGAAGTGGGCATCTTCGCTATCGGGATGTATGTTAACTTAAGTTCTGGCTGTTCAGGAGGAGCCCTCGAAGGTTCAATATACCGTGCGGCACTAAGCCGCAGCAATGCGCGCGCCACGGAGGCGCAATGAATTTGGTTTGCCGCTTACGGCAATTCAACCATCTTAGTAATTTCTTTACATTTCATATCGAATTTCCCGGATACAGTATTAGTTATCTTTTCAGTAACATATGTTAATTGAACTTGAGCATGAACTATATCATCTTTTGATAAATCTTTCGTTTTTAAGTCTGACTGATGTCTGAATATTGCCTCATTTTTATCTTCTTTTTCTCCATTAATAATTCTTGTACTGCCATATTCAGATAATGTAAAAAGCAGCGTGGGATTATCATACGGATTATTATATTTGTTATGGTTTGTGTATGTGTTTATTAGATCAACACCTTTGAACGAATAAGTCCATTTCAATTTAAGCAAAGTCATTTTCTTATCCGTTTTATTTATTACCCATAATGACGTTTCTGAATGAGTAGAATATACCGATAATACCACACAACTGATCTGCAATTGATTATTATTAACTACCTTAAGAATCGTAGCATTTGTGCTGTTAACAAAGTATAACTTTTTTAAAATGGCTCGTCCGGAATAGCACCCGATACCGATAATCATCAGCGTTGAAATGATACATGGAAATATGATATTTCTCATTTTCAATTTCCCTGTGCGCTGAAGATTATTTCACGCACGTGAAGGAGTTTTCATTCGCCACCATCGCCTCCTCCTATCCCCGTCAGTATACCACCCGCCGAATTCCTGTCAAATCCGGCAGATTCTCTATGTCAAGTGAATGCGTTGCATCCGACATATCCGGGGGTATCACACATTCGGCTGATACTGTCGTGCGACCGAATGGCGCAGCCGCTTCGGGAAAGCGCAACGAAAGCGGCCCATGTGAATATCTACCCTCGAAATTTGCATGAAATCGCGGTTTTGCCCTCAGGCTGTATCCGTCAACTCGTATAATTACATATAGGGTAAAAAAAAGCCCCCTGTATCCGTCCAGGAGAATAATTATATAGAGGGAGATACATTTTTGCCCCTATCGAAACCCCGAAGGAGCTTGTTATGGCAAAAGTTCGATTCAATGCACTCGTTGACGGTATGACCGGCCGTATGGGCGGCCTTATATTCCAGCGATGGAGGTCCATTCACTATGTTCGGACCTATACCCCTCCCCGCGATGCACGGTCACAGGAACAGCTTCTTCTAAGGGGTCGTTTCCGTACGCTTGTCCATGCCTGGCGTTCGCTCGATACCGCCGCAAGGGCAGCGTGGAATAACGCAGCTGCGGGCATGAACATGTCCGGATATAACCTGTTCATCAGTACGAACATGAAGCGAAGCCGCTTTGAAGCCGTATCACCTTCGTTCCCAAGCCGTCCCCGCTCCTATCCCCCGGTTCCATCCCGCTCGGTACCGATATTCCCGACTTCCCGGCGCGTTACTGTCGATCCCAGCGTCTCATCTGAGCGAATACGCCGCATCCCGATAGATCTTCATCGAAACATCCCTCGCATCCGGCGGTATCTCGCATCCGGCTGATGTTATCGTGCGTCCGCGTGAGGCCTGAAAGCACGATGCAACGCTTTCGCGTATTGCACGCTCATCGCCGCGCTCGATAACGGCGACGGGGTCGCTGTTGCCGGAGAACACCTGCTTCTTTCCGAGGAGCGGCGCGAACGCTGACATGTCTTTCACCAGATGATCGACGTCGATGATGTCGGCGCCTGTTCGTATCATGTCGGGCAGGAGCGCTGTCGTGTTCCCGCAGATATGAAGCTTTGCGAGCGCACCCTGTGCATGGATATGATCGACAAGCTCTTTTTCCCGCGGGAAGAACAATTCACGATAGAGGTCGGGGCCTATCTGCGAACACGCCGCATCGCCGATGCCGATGCAGTCGGCACCCGCCGCTATCTGTGCGGAAGCGAATTCCTTCGCGAAGGCATTGATGATATCGGCCGCATCGCATACTGCCTTCGGGTCGTCCATAAGATCGGTACAGGCAGAAGACAGCCCGCGGAGGTCGGCGTACTCGGCCATAGGACCCTCCACCCACCCGACGATGAATTCCTCGCGTGACATCTTCTTATATTCGCGTATCGTATCGACGGCCGCCATCGGACGGGCACTGTTCTCCACCGACGGCTTTTTCAGGCGTGCGATATCGGCAATGCTCTCGATGATATGCGCCGTGTCCTTCGGGAGATCGTCCTCGGGGAATTCCACCGGGAGACCGAACGCTGTCGCTTCGGTGTAGGGGTCGGACATGACGGTGACCCAGTCCATGCCGAAATCGTCCGCGTAGCGTACGTAACCGACGGCTTTGCTTTTCGCATCCGTACAGAATTTTCCGTACGGGATACCCGCATGCTTCGCGGCGATGCGCATGACAATGGGGTGGAACGGCGGACGGTCGACGGTATCATTGGCAATGAATCGTTTGCTCCGCTCTCGTGCCGTCATCGGGGGCTCCTTGCCGCTCATGGCTGTGAATGGGGTATATCAATAACATACTTTGGAAGAATATCGCATACTATCCGTAAATTGCTAATGAGTAGGACAATGTTGTTGACAGGAAATCGGCTGGCGATATACTGTGCCCATGGCCTGTGTCGACATGATGCGGTCGTTTGTGAGCGGTGTATGATTTCACAAAATGAGATACAAAAGATCGTCGCACATATCAGGGATGTAGCGCATCCTTCCCATATATATATATTTGGAAGTTATGCGAATGGCTCAGCGCGGGAAGAAAGTGATCTTGATATCGCTGTAATAAAGCATGATGTAGTAGATGCGATGAGTGAGATCGTCAGTATGAAACGAGGAGTGATTTCCGCGGATTACTCCATCGATATACTGCTTTTTACCGAAGCAGAATTCTTTGCCGACAAAGAACATACTTCAGTAGTCATCGACGAGATCAAGGAGCATGGGAAATTAGTTCATGCCGCTTAATGATAAACAATATGCGTATTGGAAGGCATACGAGCGAATTCGGCCCATCATAGATCGTTATTCTACTGGGGATGATACGGGGAAGCAGTAGCACAGCCGGGCTGTCATTCCACCGGCATGAGCGCTATCGCGTCGAACCATAACGCCCAGCGCTTCTGCGCCTCCCACGGTTCAAGGAGCCGCAGACGGAACGTATGCTCGCCTTCGGATAGATCGACCGTCCCCAGAATTGATAGTCCTTCCGGCGCACCGGCAATGCCGTCGACGACCGGCAGAACATTGGTGGCATACCCTTCGGGTCCGCCGTCAATGCTCCACGCAAAGGAAGAAAGCGAGCGTATCGGCTTCAAACGCGCCAATGAATTCCCGCAGAAAAGGAGCTCATATTTCCCTGCGGCCGGCGCCGTCAATTTCAATTCCGCCCAGTAGCCCGCGTCCGGCGTGTCGGCCGCCCAGATATTGAGTATCTTCCCGCCGGAGAAATTATCCTTCTGCACCACCGACCACCCGCCGGAATATTTCCCATTCTCCGCTTCGGCGACAATGCCGTTCTCGAGGCTCGTTACCAGTCCTTTCAGCGATGTGATGTCCTTAAGGCCGGTGATGAAGCACACGGGCGGCGGGACGAACGTGTTTTTTATATCATAATAGCTCGCAATGCGGAACGGGACATTTCCTCTACCGCTCCCGGCATCGAGTTCCACCGATCTGCCGAGTGCATCATATCCGGAGACACGCATTCCCTGCTGCGCCTCGAGCGCAACTTCGAGCGAATCGTAGCTTTGAAAGAGCGTGGGCGCTTTCCCGCCGGAATTACCGGATATCGCAGCGACGCTGTCCTTCCCGGTGCCGAAGTAATATATCGTGAACCCGGAAAGCTCCTCACGGCGCACGAACGGTCTCGATCCGATGAGCCTTGCCGCCGTTGCATAGGCCGCTGCTGCGGGCGTGACCGTCCAGTCTTTTTGAAGGATGGGAATATAGTTGGCGTATTCATAACCGATGAGCAGGAACTTGAACGATCTGATGCCGCGTGAAAGATTCTCCAGCGGGACGACGGAACGTTCTTCGCTGTTCCAGATCGGCAACGTGAGACCGTGTTTGTTAAGCAGGGCGCGCCAATCCTCGATAACGGATGGATGTTCATCGGTGTAATGGAACGTGAAAATATCGAGCTGTTTCCCGAAACCGGTATTGAACATCGCTTCGATGTTCTGTCTGCGTACGTCCTTTCCGAGCGGGTCCTTCCTGAGACTGTCGCCGACGAATCCGGCCGATGCGACCTTCGCGTTCGGATTGCCCGCGCGTATAGCCTTCGCGGTATGATCGACGAGTTCAACGAACCCCTCGGAAGTGCCGACAAAGTAGTTCTGCAATCCGTCCGGCTCATTCCATATCTCCCAGACACCGATATCATCCTTGAATTCCCGGGCTATCCTGCTGATCATTTCTTCCCATCGCCCCCAATCGGCAGGTCGTACACGGCAATACATCGCTCCGCCGTCGCCGCGTGTGGTGAGATCGTCGGGCCTGGATGAAAGTACCCGGGGCGTCATGATGAATTCCCCCATGATATGAAGCCCTGCTTTGCGCATCGCTTTAATGCGGTTCTTCATTGCGGAGAGATCGAGAACCATCTCTCCTTTCTCGTTGATGGATACCTTGTACGTCGATTCCCAGAAATTCACGCGAACCCATGCTGTCCCCATGATCGCCATCACTTCGGCGATCTCGGTATCGACATTATCCTTTTTCGAATAGGGCGATCCCATGGGTACCCACATCATGCCCCATGGTGATGCTTCGGTCACCGGGTTCGGTGCGAGAACGACGGCTATGGCGCTTCTGCCCTTCGCGCGTTCATCGCCCGCCCGCGCGTTCAGCTCAATGGAGTAATGCCCGCGGCCGGGGAGCTGTATCGGCAGCAGTGCTTCGGCGTTCTCTCCGCCCGTTCGGGTAACGGTCACGGTGCCTTTCTGTGTCCACGCCCGCCCCGTCGAGCGCACCGTGAAATCGACAGCCGCTGTTCCCGCACCGCCGCTGACGAGCGCTTTCACGGGATACGGTTCATTCTCCGTGAAGAGAAGCGACGGCCGCGTCGATACCGTACGCACGCTCAATGCAGCGTTGAGCACGAGCCCGGTGCACAGCACCATGAGCGTTCCGTGAACGGTCTTTCTCCGCAGCATAAGCACTCCTCCGTCCGCTCTCAATGTGAAAGTATCGATAGAATAGTCTCGGCAATGCGGTTTGTCAATGGACGGGACTGCTTTCCGCCTATACGTCCCTGCTCTGTCCCTTCCGGAACGCGAGCGGCGGCCTGCCGTACGCCTTTTTGAAGAGCCGGGAAAAGTGGAACGGGCTCTTGAACCCGAGCGCCCCGCTCACCTCGGTCACCGATGAGCCCGTCTCAAGCATGCGCCGCGCACGCTCCATCTTGTAGAGCATGAACGCGCGCATCGGCGGCATGCCGAGGACACGTGCCGCCGAATGGGCGAAATAGCTTCCGCTCATGCCGCATTCATCGGCCATCGCCGCGATGGAAAGGCGTTCGCCCCTATGCCGCTCGAAGAGCGATGTGATCCGCGACAGCATGCCCTGATCGTTCACGGCGGAGAACACGTGCTCTGCAATGTAGCGGCGCGGGAAATGACGCATGACAAGCCAGAAG